>JAGMCL010000142.1 GCA_023129165.1 Caldifarciminota bacterium
ATTTAATCAGGGGGCAGTTAAATTAGTAACTGCCCCCCATAAAAAGCTCTTACTTCATTACAGTGAATTTCCTTGTTCCGGAGAAGCTACCCGTGTCCATCTTCAAGAAGTAAACACCTGATGACAGATTCTCTGTTTCAATAGTGAGGTAGTGTGTGCCAGCATTGAGGTTCTCGTCAGCAAGGTTGCTTACAAGTGAACCTGTTACATCGTATAACTTCACGGATACGTGTTCGCTCTTCGATATGGTGAAGTTGATGGTAGTAGGTCTTGAAATTGGATTCGGGCTGACCATGGGAAGGTCGTATACAAACTCTACTGGTTCCTCTTCCACTCCAACTTCAAACCAGTTTGTTATGTTGTTTATAAGTGTATCCTGATCTTCTGTTGTGGTTATTGCATGGAATGGGAAGTAGAGATATACAACCTTGAATCCCTTTGCTGACTCATACATGTATCCAAGGATGTTACCCTCACCATCAAAGAACAGAGGTACACAACCATCATCGAGGAGTGTGAATATACCAACCCAGGTGGTCTGCATAGCAGTAGCACAGTCAACGACCAACTCCTCAGCCATACCATGCGTGACGTCTTGTGTGTTATCAACAAAGACTGAGAATGGAGATGCTGTAATATAATCGTCGTATCCCTCGTATGCCATGAGATAATCCCTGAGTGGATGTGGTGATGGAGGTGCGACCCAATCTGTGTAATCAGGGGTAAGACCATATCCACCAGCAGGTATATCCTGTCCCTGGAGGAAGATACATCCACCATTGTCCATGAAGTCTCTGAATGCCTGAGAGTAAGACCAGCCAACATCATCAGCAGCAAATGTGGCACCACTGAAGGAAAGCCAGCAAATAGCATCGTCGCCAGCACCTGTTACATAGAAGTCTGTTACTGTATTATCAGCAACTCCGCCATCATGCTCCCACCATAGATCCCAGGGGTGGCCTTCGAAGGCATTATGTATACCCATAACACCAAGTGCCTCATCTCCCTCCATATAGAGAAGACCGTAGTCTCCCATACCTGCGCCTACCAAATATACGAACTCGTCTGTTTCACCATCAGCACCCTCGTTATCAACACCTTCGAGCCAGTAGTGAACTGTAGAACCAGGTGCCTGACCTGGTATCTCTGCATGCCACCATGCATATTCGAAGTTTGGAATTGAGGTATCTACAGAATCCTGAATTGGAGTGATATCCAGGGTTTCAGCCTTAGCCTCCACATAATAGCGCAGTGTCAATGTAGCAATTCCAGCATCCGTAGGACCAAAGTCCTCTGTGTAGATATCTACTCTTCTTGCGCCTATATCATATGTTCCTAACAGCTCATTTGCCTCGATAACAGGACCGATGTTTGCATATACCTTCACGAGCGCCCTTACATAAAATAGGTGCCATGATGAATACCATCCAGGACCGTTCTCCGCTGGCCCTGCACCACCCTGTTTATAACCTATAGCATGATATGGGGGGGCTACACTAGCATCTATCGCCGTTGAGTGAGTTGTGTCTTCTACTGTCCATCCCGCCCAGAATGCGTTCTCCTCCACATCGGGGTCACCGGGGACATCGAGGGTGTCCCACTCGAGTGTTAGAAAAGCAGTAATATCCATTGCAGCAGGGCCAGCAAGAATTGTGCCGATGCAACTCGGCCCGGGCATGGATGCAGCGGAGTGATACTCCCCAAAGTCACCGAGCGTTACCCCATCGGGAACATCCGCAACAATTCCGTAGTATCCAGTGGGACCTGGTTCATAATCAAGTCTATATCTGCAGAAGTGCACCTCGACGAGAGAACAGACTGCGGGTGGTATGAAGAATACGCCCAGTGTGTCACCGGGGAGGAGTCCGCTGAGTACATTACCTATCTCTCCATCATCATACTGTATGAGCCAAGAAGCCGAGGGCTTGTCTCCAACCGGAACTATCTCGCTTGGCTCACCGTTCTGTGAAGGCAAAAGGTAAACCTCAGCTGGTTTTGAAAATACGCCACTCGCAATAGAACCAACGAGTAGTATTACGAGCAATATCTTTATGCCCTTCATCTTGTCCTCCTTTTTTATTCAAGGAGTTTAATAAGTCAAAAACAACCAGGTACCCGGGAACGATGAAAATAATTCAAGGCTTCCCGGTTCTACACCTGACAATACCTGCATCACCTCCTTTCTATTTTAGGATACATTTCAAGGTGACAGTACATAGAGGCAACCCCATCACCTTCAATTTAACTATATCTTCGGTAACCCTTGCCTTATAAGGTTACCTACATCACCTCCTTTCTATAAACTGTTGTTATTTCAGTAATTTAGGTGACTTTTTTATTATTTCTTGACTGCCGTCAGAAAAGTAGTGAATAACAATGAAATTACTGTGTCTTAATTATAGCACTTTTTTTGACATTTGTCAAGGAAAAAATGTCAACGCCTGCCTGCCGGTAGGCAGGGATTTAACGGATGAATATAAAAATTTCAACGCCTGCCTGCCGGTAGGCAGGGATTAAGCGGATTAATTAAAGATTATCAATGGATTAAATAAATATCATCAGTTTTTATACTATTTTTCTCTTTCTAAAGAGGGCGTTACTATTTTAATGGATTTCATTATATCTCCCTGCTCTATATCCTTTACGATGTCCATGCCTTCCATTACCTCCCCAAAGACGGTATAACTACCATCGAGGTGTGGTTGAGGTGCAAGGCAGATGTAGAATTGAGAACCTGCAGAATTTGGGTCAGATGACCTTGCCATGGATAAGGTTCCCTCTTTATGGGATCTATCGTTAAATTCTGCATCGATTGTATAACCAGGACCGCCTGTACCATCCCCTCTGGGGTCCCCTCCCTGTACTACAAATGGAGGGTCTTTTATTACACGATGAAATGAGAGTGAGTCATAGAACCCCACATGTGCAAGATAAATGAAACTCTTGACTGTATTGGGTGCATCATCAGGAAAGAACACTATTCTGAATTCACTATCATTCATCATTGTTACGACTGCGACCTCTTTACCTGAGATTGTTGCTGTATCAATGAATGCTGCTCTTTCCTCAAGGTCTATAACGGTCTTTCCCTGTGCCATCGTTGAACAGAGAATGATGATTAGACCTATTAGATATAGTGTCTTCATATAACCTCCTGGTTTAATATTTTGTAGTGTGCAAAATATCTTAAATAATTTATAGTAACCTACCTCTATTATTGTAGTGGTCGGATTAATCCGACCTGTTTCTATTACGGGTTCGATAAATCGAACCCCTACATTGCCTCCCCTGATTCTTATAGGGGTCGGATTCCTGCCCGATGCCTGCCTGCCGGTAGGCAGGGCAGACGGGTATCCACCCCGTTTCTTTTATGGGTTCGATAAATCGAACCCCTACATTTTCACTTTCATAATTCTTTTCCATATGGATACTTCGGACATAATATTTTTCACTGCATCGATTTATTAATGTTACATGAATAATAGGCTATTATAAAACTTTTTTCTCTGTTTGTCAAGAAAAATTTCAATTAAAATCATTTTTTTCTTGACAAATTGCAAAAATAATAGTAAAATGTATAATATAAAACATTTAAATCAAACTTTAAATATTTTAAATAGTTACACAGGAATATAGGGGGAGTTATGAACATAAGAAAGGAAGATATTGTTAGAGACATAGCTTCAGAGACAGGCTTATCCATGATAGAAACAAAGATGGTGGTAAATGCATTTATGTCAAAGATAATTGAAGGGATAATGACAGGTAAGAGAATAGAACTCCGAGGGTTTGGTGTATTTACATCGAGGAAGAGGAAAGGAAGGGTGGCAAGAAACCCAAAAACTGGTGAAAAGGTTAATGTTCCACCATATATTATGCCTGTATTTAAGCCTTCGAGGATTCTTAAAAAAACATTAAAAAAAGGTTAACAGGGCTATTTTTACAGTGCTAAAGATATAAGGGTGTAACAGAATTCTTAAAGAATTGTGTGTATTTGGGATTATAAAATATTGGGGTTAATTTCAATTATAAGGGAGGTGATAATTTGCCTTGTGGTAAGAAGAGAAAATTGAGGAAGGTCAAGAAACATAAATTGAAGAAGAGAAGAAAATTAATGAGACATAAGAGCAGGTAGTATACCCGTAGTTCAGCGGAATAGGGCACTCCGACATAATGTAGGAAAGACCACGCGTTCACATTCAATATTATTTATCGTCCCTATAGTTCAACGGATAGAACGTGGGTCTCCGGAACCTGAGATGAAGGTTCGATTCCTTCTAGGGGCATAGAAAATGGAAAAAACCGAGCCAGGCATAAGTTTTTGATTAGTTTTAAGAATTCTAATAAGGAGAATATATGAAATCGGTTATAGTCCTGGTTATTATTGCAGCTATTTCATGTTTTATGGGAATGTTGAGTAAAGGGCTTTTACTTATAGGAACAGGTGAATTACTCTTTGGCTTGCATCCTGATGCATATCTTAGATTTTCAAATACTTTTCTCCTCTTTTCAATTGCAATCGCACTTATTATCAAGCTACGAAGAGAGTAGGGCAATAAAAGACCAGGTTCTCTTTATAGAAATTCCCTCTGTGGGTTATTGTTTTTTAGGGTATGAATTTGAATCAAGATTGGACTACAGTGTTTTAATGTTGGCTGTAAGTGAGCTTGGGCTTTTTGTGATGATTTCATAACCATTTTTTGTAACAAGGATAAGGTCTTCAATCCTGACACCACCGAAATCTGGTACATATATACCCGGTTCGACAGAGAATATCATACCCTCTTCAGCGACATAATTTGTTTTTGATGAAACTCCTGGCAGCTCGTGTACATTCAGCCCGACGCCATGTCCGACGGCATGACCAAAATACTCACCATATTGATTTTCCTTTATATAATCTCTTGCGATAGTGTCTATCTTTTTTAGTTCTACACCTGGTTTAATAGACTCAATAGCACGTTTCTGCGCTTCATATACAATCCTGTATATCTTTTTCTCCTCTTCCCCTTCTTTTATTAGGAAGGTTCTTGTCATATCAGAGGCGTAACCGTTATAGTATACCCCCATGTCAATCAGAAGTATATTTTGACCCACTATATTCCTATTGGTTGGAATTGCATGGGGAAGGGCAGAGTTATCCCCGGACGCCACTATAACATCGAATGCCTGCTTTTCCCCCCCGTATATCTTAATGAGATATTCTATCTCTGCAGCTATATCTTTCTCTTTAGAGTAAGGTGTTACCCTCTTTATGCTCTCTTGTAGAACTTTATCACCTATCGCACATGCCTTCTTTATAAGTTTTATCTCTTTTTTATCCTTTTTCATTCTGAGTTCCTCTATGATGTTCGATATTGGGGTAAGGGTTTTATTAGGAAGGGAACTTTTTAGTTTTTCATAATGGGAGTATTTTATATTTTCTTTTTCAAAACCTATCCTTTTTTCTTTGAGACTGGATAACATAGAGATGAGTTCTTTATAAAGACCATCCTTAACTATTACTACTTCAGCATTTCTTACCTCCCTCTTGCTTGACTCTTCGTATCTGAAGTCTGTTAGAAGCTTTGCTTCTTGTTTCGTTATAAGCAGAATAGCATAGTCTCCCCTGTAGCCTGTCAGGTATCTGATATTGGTAAGGTTGGTTACGATTAAAGTTTGTACATCTATCCTATCTCGTATGATATCTATTCGGTTCATAAACACCTCTATTAGTTAAAGTTTATGCAGAAATAATGTGTCTTGAATGTTGGCCTTCAATTGGTTCAAAAAGAGAAAAATCTCCAGCTGTCATTGCGAGCGAATGTAATGAGCGTGGCAATCCCATTTTTAATATCATCATTATCCCTGACATTCTAAAGAGTATCACTCCATATAGTATTTTTAAAGTCTAAGGGATGAGATTGCTTCTTCTCGACTATCGTCGGGTCTCGCAATGACAAAAGAGCACCTCATTGGTGTATGAGAGTAACAGTATTTATGCTGGTATAAAAAATAGTATAATTATATAGTATAGGTCTAAAGACTGTTTCTTCTTATTGGTACATGCTTTAAGGGAAAAAAGAGGGTAAATAAAAGAAATATCGGGGGAGCCGGGTTCGAACCGGCGGCCTCCTGGTCCCAAACCAGGCGCGCTACCAAACTGCGCCACCCCCCGAGTTTATTAATCTAAACAAAGAAAATTACAGGAATAAAAAATAGTAGCATATCAGATAATCAGGATACCGGTATGAAGAATATCAGAATATCAGAAACTGATGCACTGATAAGCTGATACCCTTTCTATTTAATATTAGACGTTGTCCCAAAGTTTTGTAATGACTAACAAGATGGCAACTGTCATTGCGAGTGAATGAAATGAACGCGGCAATCTCATATGTAATATAATTCAGCAAAAAGCGATTGCTTCATCCTTACGGATTCGCAATGACAGAAAAGACCCGCATAGGGTAACTTTGGAACATTCCCTAATATTATAACATAAAAATGTAGAAAAATCAAGAAAAATTTATACACCGATGATGTCTTTCAAAATGTTTGATATTTTTGCAACAGTTTTATCAATAGAAAAAAGGTTTTCTACCCTTTTTCTTCCTTCGTCACCCATAGACTTCATTAGTTTTTTATCTTCTATTAGTTTGATTATAGCATAATAAACCGACTTTGAATCTTTAGGAGGAACGAGAAAACCGGTCTTACCATCTAATATTATCTCTGGTATTGCGCCTATATTCGTGGCTACAACGGGTTTATTTAAAAGACCTGCTTCAATAAGAACTCTGCCAAAGGGTTCAGGATGTATGGGAGTATGAACGACTATATCCAACTTTTCCATCAAATCAAGCGGAGATTGAACCCATCCTGTAAATTCTATAGATTTTGATAGCCCAAGCTCTTCTGACATATCCTGAAGTTGTCTCTTATAATCATCATCTCCGAATATAGCATCGCCTATAACCCAGAATTTGAATCTTTTAGTGTGTTGCCTGCTCAAGAGACCTGCAGCCTTTATAAAATACTCCACACCTTTCCATTTTGCTAACTGGCCTATCGTGCCAATGTTTATCGTATCACCCATTTCTCTATTGTCTCGTTTATTATGTATGGCTATTCCATTGTAGACAACATATACTTCTTTGCTATATTTTATGTTCTTTTTAACTGCTTCTGATATGGCTATTATCTTTGTTGAAAACATAGAAATCAGAACCATGTATAGTTTGTGTCCTGTTAGTATATCCCTCATGTGTATGATACATTGAATTCCGGCTATTTTTGATGCAATACAACCTATAATATGAGCCTTTAATGTATTGGTATGAATAAGTACTGGATGGACTTCGAGGACAATAGATAGAAATCTGAGTATTGTGACAGGCAGAAGAAAAATATCTCTGACTAATATTCGTTGGCTTCGAGAAATTTTCAATACTTTCTCTGGTATCTTCAGTAAGCGGGTTTCAATACCTCTCTTCGTTGCTTCTTTAATTGTCGCTCCTGCCGGAACGACCAGTATACATCTGTATTGAATCAACCTTTCGATTATATCCAGAAGGCTCTTTTCTGCTCCACCAAGTACAGGTGAGTGGTCGAGAAATAGAATAGTCTTCATAATTCAATCCAAAAAACGCCAGAATAGATTAAAAACAGGGAAATAGGGTCCCTTTATTCTTGCAGAAATGTCGACATCAATCAATCTTAGACTCAGCTCGGTCAAATTATTCGTGATATATATCTGAGGTACTATTTTACTGTTCATGAATGGATATCTGGTTTTTAGAAAGAAACAAAGTCTATCGTCGTAGTTGTCATAATTCATTCCTATATTTATATTGTCCCTGAAATTATATTGAAGAAGGAGTCCAAAATGATCTGGGGATTGGAAAAATATGGAGTTTTCCCTGAACCTTACACCACCGCCATAGTGAGATGATGTTGTCCAGCCAAATAGGATTGCTTCGTAATAGGGAATAAAGCCGGCTGAGAATTTTGGAGATAAGCTGTCGTTACAATATTTAATCTGTGGGATAAGATATAGCAAAGGAATTAACTCAATTTTCGAGGATATATGTAAAGAAACACTGGAATCTATGACAGTGCCGAATCCAATATCAACGCTGTTAGTCTTAATGTATGTACTTATATCCTGATAATCTCTCGACAACCTGAGTTTAATTATTTCACTTGAGAGTTCCAGAAAGGGTTCCTGGCACCAATATCCCCTTAATTTCCATTTCCCAAGGATGTATCCTATATTTCCTTCGTAAATAGATGTCTCACAAATACGACCCGATATGTATATATCTCCGCTTTCAAATACACCTCTTCCGAGTTCAAATCCCAATGTATCTCCAGTTCTTACCCATACCATTGATTCGGACAAACCTCCATGAAATTTCTGCGAAATAAAGTTGAGTACAGGATAACTATGATAGGCAATAGATGGTTCTCCAAGAAACTCGATTCTTTCTATAGACTGAGGTACTACATCACCGATTTTAATGGGTATCCCATCTTTTGTGACAAGAACCTCTAAACCATAAAAATATACCTTTTCCTCAGTTATTGATAATCCAGGTATTTTTATTATGATATCCTCAATATATTTTTCCTCTACATCATAAGCAATGATGTTGGATGGGGATGTCATCATCAGTTCTTTCATGGCGAATGGAAGGTCAGTAAATACAGGAGATATGCATATTAGAATGAATGTTAGCATAGATGCTTATTAAATATTAATTGATATTAGCAAAAATAACTTAGATGGTTATGTTGCATTTTTTTAGTTTTAACACTAATGAAATTGCTTTGCTAACGCTTGTAATGACAAATCTCAGGAATATATTACAACATCCTAATTGTTATCGGGACTCGTAATGACACTTTCCCCTCCTGTCATTGCGAGCCATTGGCGAAGCAATCGCATATTAGGGTTATTTATAATAAAGATGAGATTGCCACGCTCTCTTCGTTCACTCGAAATGACACCTACTTTTTTTATTTATTGCGAATCCATCCTAACGGATGAAGCAATCGCATATAGGGTGTATTAGTAATAGTAAATGAGATTGCCACGCTCCCGTTGGTCGCTCGCAATGACAGGCATCTAACAATTGTCATTGCGAGGAGTTAAACGACGAAACAATCGCTTACTTATAACAGATGACAATTTTTAAGAATTACCTAATGACTCAATAATTAAATTACTAATTTAGATGGGATTGCCACGCTCACTCCGTTCACTCGCAATGACAGAGACCAACTAGTCATTGCGAGGAGAGACAATGACGAAGCAATCGCATATTAGGGTTATTTATAATAAAGATGAGATTGCCACGCTCACTTCGTTCACTCGAAATGACACCTACTTTTTTTAGTCATTGCGAATCCATCCTAACGGATGAAGCAATCGCATATCGGGTGTATTAATAATAGTAAATGAGATTACCATGCTCATCATGGAAAATCCTTAAAAATCAGTTAGGCAAAGGATTAAAGGAGATGTCTTTAGCGTTCACCAATTTAATATTTGACAGCCAGTCTGAGAATTCATCTATTCTTATGAATGAAAGCACCTGTTTCTCACGAAGTTCCTGCGGCAGGAGTCCATAGTATCTTCCTATGTTCATGAAATTTGTTAATACAGAATATGTATTTTTTACTGCGTTCTCAATGTCATTGTAGGATGGTATTATATCCGTGCTTTCACTTACAAAAATAATGTCTCCAACATCTTCGATATTTATTTTCTCTTTCAGGGTATAAATCCATATAAAACTGTATATCGGTCCAGCAAAATGATATATATGAAAATAACTGTCTGATCTCATATAAGGTATCTCGTTATCAGATATATTAGGAAAAAATTTTTTCTTCATTCTTGACCCAAATTTAAAATCCCAGAATCCGTGTCGTCTTCCCAAGAATACATTTTTTGCTTCATTTCCTCTTCCCACATGTTTTACCCAAACTCTTTTGGATTCACAGGATGCAACTACCCAATCCCTTCCACCAAGTGTAAAAGTTGGAAATGGATTTTCAACTCTACCTATCATCTTCCCAGTTGCGATATTGTAAACTTCGAACTCTTTTCTATCAGGGATGTTCGAATGAATAGAGCCATATACAATTGCATTGCCTATCTTCTCACCAGGATATAATAGTTCACTTTTACCAATTTTTATTAGTTTTTTATCAATAAGAACTCTTAGAATTTTCACTATATCATCACCATCGACTATACCCTTAAAAAGTCTCTTTAATGTATCTTCAGATGTACCGACTCGTACTTTCTGATGTAAGTAGGAGAAGATTTGCTGACAGATTATGGACATATCGAACGGGTGATGCAACGAGAGATGTTTTTCGTTTTGTGCATCTTTAAAGAGTTGTTCAAAAATAATTTTTTGTATCTCATCAAGATATATCCCATAAGCAAGTATGTAATTTTCTTTTCTTCTGTTTCCTCTTCCGAGCCTTTGTAAGAGGGATGCGGCATCTGGGGGGGGTGTTATTAGTACTACTGCATCTATATTACCTATATCAATTCCATATTCGAGTGTAGATGTAGCTACACATACACCTGTTTTTGTCTTATTAAACAGTTTTTCAGTGTCCTCCCTCTCTCTTCTTGACATACTTCCGTGATGTACCCAGATGTTTCTACCGAAAGAGAGAGTAGAGAGGATTTTGGCTGTCTTTTCTGCCTCGAATCTTGAATTAGAGAAGAATAGAAGTTTCTTTAGATTTCTTAATCTTACCTCTTTTTCTAACTTTTGTATAAAGTTACTTCCCTTCACGAGATGGTAATCAATTGAAAGGGAAGTTTTTTTTATTACTACCCTGAAATCACCTTCGATGAATTTTTTTCCAATGCTCTGTGGATCACAAATTGTGGCAGACATAACGTATATATTCAGTTGAGTGTTCGTTATTCTCTTTAATCTACGCAGGAGAATGCACAGTTGGTCTCCCCTATAGGAGTTATGCAAGAGATGTACTTCGTCTATTATGATAGCTTCTACTGTTTTGAATAAAGGAGGGTATCGCGAGATAAGTGAATCCAGCGACTCTGGTGTGGTTATCAAAAATGGAGTTATTCTATCTCTTTTAAATTCTGGATTGTCACCAGTTCTTCTTAATAGACGTACTCCAAGATAGTCAAAGGCAGGTTTCATCCTTGTATATATATCATTGACAAGGGCTCTTGTAGGGGATATGTAGATTATGGAGAGGGTATCACTTGGATTTTTTATTTGTCTTTCTAAAACAGGAGCAAGCACTGCTTCTGTTTTCCCTGTTGCCTTTGGTGACGAAATTACAACGTTTGAACCATCGAGTATAAGTGGTATTGTGAATCTTTGGATATTTGTGAGTTTACCAAATCTGCTAAAAAAGGGTGACCAGGTATATGGAAGATTATTTCTGATTTGTTTATCTATAAGAATATTGTTATCTATATTGTCCATCTATGTAATTTTTTTATTATAAACGTTTCTTTTTATTTTGTTTTATTTTAACATAATGTGAGGGTAAAGTCAAGCAAAAATTATTAGAGATTATATTAAAATTTTAATTTTTTTCTTGACAGGTTGTCTCTTTTGTATTATTATTAGGTAACAAAAGTAAAAAGGAATGACAGTCTTTAGACTGTTAAAAGTAAAAAAGTTTCTCATTATAACAGCGTAAACGCTGTCACTCCATAATAACACCGCATAAAAGTAAAAAGGAGTGACAGTCTTTAGACTGTTAAAGATTACTGTGATATTAGGGATGAGATTGCCACGACTTCACTTTGTTCAGTCTCGCAATGACAGCTTTTTGGAGTACCCCGCCAATGCGGCGTAAGTAATAACCCCTTAGAGTGTTCTATGGAGTGCATTATGGAGTGCATCAACCGTGTTGATGCATCACTGTGACGCGGTCACAGCACTCCAAAGTTACAAAATAGTAGCAGCAGGCTTCGGGGAACCACGCCAAAGGCGGGGTCGTGCGAACGACAGAAAACAGGTAATTGTCATTGCGAGGAGTCCATCGATTGACGGACGACGAAGCAATCTCATATTTGGGGGAGTCAGTAAGCAAAAAATGAGATTGCCACGACTTCACTTTGTTCAGTCTCGCAATGACAGAGACCGACTAGTCATTGCGAGGAGAGAAAACGACGAAGCAATCGCATATTTGGGGGATTAGTAGTAAGGGTGAGATTGCCACGCTCACTCCGTTCACTCGCAATGACGGACGCTTTGAATGAGATTGAAACGCAATGATAGATAATAATATAAGTGGTTTATAATTTTTTATTTTCGATTAAATACTGGGGATATTATGCTTACGAGGATAGAGTGCATACCTTGCATATTAGATGACCTTGTAGAGGCAACGAAAATTTTAAATCTAACAGAACCAATAACCAAGCGAATTTTGGATGAAGCCCTTAGGTACTTGAGTGAAGGTAGCAAATTTAAATATGTCCCTACATATCATATTACAAAAGTGCATCGAATCTTGAAAAGATTATCGGGTATTGATATACCATTCCAGAACTTAAGATGTAGTTGTAACAGAGTTGGGATTGAACTGGCTTCTAATCTATCTGGACAGGTTGATAAATTTTCAGATTTAGAGAGATTTATTAAGTTGGTGAAGTGGTCGATTGCCGGTAATCTTCTTGATTTTCGAACAGTTGGTGCGGGTTATGGGTTGGATATTTCTGCAATCGAAAATATGCTAAACGAGAACATTAAAAAAGGATTATATGTAGACCATACCATGATGTTATATGACCTGATAAAAGATGGAGAGATGAGGGTGTTCTACATTTTAGACAACGTTGGTGAGATTGCATTGGATAGGCTTCTGATAGGTGAGTTAGTAAAACTCGGAAATGCGGTTACTGCCTCTGTAAGAGGCGGACCGATTACCAGCGATGTAACCCTTGAAGACGCTAATTTAATAGGTCTAAATTTGTCAGGAGCATCGATTGTGGTTGAGGATTCAGATACCCTCGGTTTTTCCTGGGAGGATAGAACAAGAGAGATAGGCAAGCTATTAGAAGATGCTGATATTATCATTGCCAAGGGTCAGGCAAACTTTTGCGTTCTCTCTGAACACAAGGATGACTTACCGTTGCACGTATTCTCTCTTTTCACAACTAAATGTGAGTTCATATCAAATATATTTGGGACAAAAAATAAGATTAACCTTGCTGTAAAACTAAGCGAGTTTTAATTTTTCAGATATGTAAATTTTTTTCTTGACATTTTAAAAAAAAAATGTTATAATTATAGAAAGTTTTTCCAAGGATAAAATATAAGTTGTAATGAACAGTGTATCTTCATGTCTGTCATCGATAGTCATTAAAGTGAGATAGATACATTGAGAAGTGGAGATACGTTACATTTATTAGAATTAAATTGTATATAAAAAATGAAGGGAGGTGATGTGTGCGTAAAATACATTTATAAGTTAGTTTGTAATAATTTGTGAAAGAAAGGAGGTGAGTATGTTTAGAAAGGTGACATTAGTAGCAGTGGGACTATTTGTCGCCATAGCAGTCTATGGCTTTGGAAAGCCAGCGTTGTGGGAATTTTATAATGCACATCTGGTGAATGCGAAGTATGTGGATCTGACCCATGCATTTATGCCTGCTCAGCCTGTATGGCCTGGGTTTGGCAATGCTATATTTGAACCTGCAAAAGCTGGCAAGGACATGGGCTCTTACGCAAGCAAAGGGGATGTATATACCTATGAGGACCATGGGTTTATTGCCACGGCTTACTACATTCCCACGGATCAATATGGAACACAGTTAGACCCACCTGCTCACTGGGATGCCTATTATCCAACGATAGACGAGCTGCCTGCAACATACTGTATCAGGCCGTTGGTTGTAATAGACATTCATGAGAAGTGTGCAGAGAACCCGGGTTATCATTGTTCAGTTGAGGATATAGAGGCGTGGGAGGTAGAGTATGGCATGATTCCTGAGGGTTCTATTGTTATGGTTCGTTCTGACTGGAGTAAGAAGTGGCCCAATCCAGACCCTGGCCTCTTCCCGGGTGTGTCCCTTGACGCCATAAAGTTCCTTCATCTGGAGAGGAACATCCTGTTCCATGGACACGAGCCTCTTGATACTGATACCACTCCCACACTTGAGGGTGAGTACTGGTTAATGCACAATGGTTACTGTCAGGGGGAGGGTGTTGCCAATCTCTGGATGGTTCCTGAGGCAGGAGCACTCATCGCAGTAGGTTTTGCGAAGCCCATGGGTGGAGCTGGTGGATATGCGAGATATATAGCAATATGTCCACTTGATTGGGAGTATGGTGTCTCTATAGCAGAGGTTCCTGGAGCACCTCTGCCCAAATCGGATAAACCTCTACACTGGGACGATGAAAAAGGGATGAGAGTTAGGTAGTGGGGTCACATCCATTGTTGTAGTTGAGAATATTAGGGAGTTAACATTATAAGGACAAATGTGTTGTTTGTCCTGAGTGTTACTTCATTATTGTGTTAATAGGGGTGTAAACCCCTAAAAGAAAGGGAGGGATGTATGTTTAAGAAGGCAATATTGGTAGTAATATCCATGGTATTCATCACAACGGTCGCCTTTGCAGGTGCACCTGATTTGACATGGCATGGAACGTGGTACACGTACTCATTCTTCTGGAACAATGCGAACTTTATTAAAGCTGAGGATGATACTCCTGAAGACGGTGATCAGTTCTACTATATGCATGGTGATGTATCGTTGAACGCAGATTTTGGTGCAGGTGTAAGCACATATTTGACATTAGGTGCATGGGGAACCTATGGTAAACATGCCATAACTTGTGAGGGACCAGAAGGACCTGTTGCTCTGAGAGAGGCTTATTTAAATATAGCCAATCTTTTCGATTCCCCATTATCATTCACAATAGGAAAACAGCATGTATTGTATGGATACCAGGTATTTGATGGTGGTGAGGATGGATTTATGGGTGTGAAACTTTCATATGGTTCTGAGATGTTTGATTTCGATATCTTCAGCTATAGACTCGTGGAAGGTGGAGGGACAGACTGGGTTGGTTTTTGGACTCCTATTATACAAGATGATTGGGACCTCCATGGTATCTGGGCAACCGCTAAACTCATGGATGGAAACTTTAAACTTAGCCCATACGCCTTCATGAGAACAATATCCACCACATATTGCAAGACAGAAGAAGGATACAAGGATAATCCCATGTGGATTGGATTGTTCGCTGATGGTTCCCCGATGGCCGGGCTCAAGTTTGCTGGCGAATTTGCTATGATGATGGGCAGCGAGACATGGGAGACTGGTAAAAATGATGAGGAATCGGTTGATTACAAGGGTATGCACTATATGGCTCAACTTGGATACACACCTCCAGGGATGCCTGTTACAGTTGGTGGTGCATATGTCGCCTTGAGTGGTGATGATCCAGAGACTGAAGATGAAAACGAGCTTTATGAATCTCCTACATGGGGTCCTTATACATTTGGTTTCTACAAGTGGTGGCCTGGGTTTGGTCCAGCTCATCTCATGAATACCTTATATGGATTTTCGCTACTCGCACCATGGGAACCTTTTGTTTCAAACCTCAATATTATCAATGCAAATATCGGTTTTGCCAATGGTCCCCTTGCACTCAGAGCAGACTACTTTATGTATTCATTTAATAAAGTTGATGAGGATGTGGAATCTGCTCTTGGGAACGAGATTGCTCTTCTACTCACATATAATTACAATGAGACTGTTACCCTTGGTGGAACAATCGGTTACTTAATGCCTGGGGCATACATTGAGGATTTGTATGGAGTGAAGAATGGTGACGACGTAGAGGTTGGGAATATGCTTGGTGGTTATCTGTTCGCTTGCATAGGCTTCTAAGATCATATGATGCGAATAAAGGGGGTAGAGTTTCTCTACCCCCTTTTTTATATTATATAGATATTTTTTCTTGACAAAGTTGCATTTTTTTGATATAATGAGAAGTGGTGTGGACAGGATTAATATAGAAAAAGGATATCGTCGTAAGATATCCATAATACAACAGGCATTTAATATAGAGAATTTTGCTGTTTATCTTCTAAAATATTTTTTTGGCATCTCCTTTATTATCCTTCAACTTAAGAATTAGATGATAATCTGAAGAGGTAAAATTAACTTAGTATTTTTAATGGTAGTGTTAAAAATAATATGAAAGCAAAATTGTAGGGGTTCGATTTATCGAACCCGTAAAAGAAACGGGTCGGATACCCGTCTGCCCTGCCTACCGGCAGGCAGGCATCGGGTAGGAATCCGACCCCTACAAGAATCAGGGAGAGGCAAGCAAGCAAAAAGTAGATAACTGCTTTTAAAATTGTAGGTTATTCGTTAGCTAACGAATTAGCAGAAAATAGGCAAAAGTTTTTTGACAATGCTTTTTTAATTCAAGGGAGGTAAGATGAGGGAAAAAATAGCATTAGTTATGATTATGGGGGTATTGCTAATTTTAACTTCCTCAGTTAGTGCAGCAGATGTGAGTGTTGGTGGGCGTGTTTGTTATTGGAATTTTATGTGGAGAAACTCTGATTTTAACAGTGAAAACGACAGCCTGGATTATGATACCTACCATGCACTATCTTTATGGGCGGATGTAAAAGCAGAATTTGAACATGGTATAACAGCTTTCATCAGACCAGGTTCATTTGGTAACTTTGGAAATCCCCAATTATCAACATCTGTGAGTGGAGACCCTACACCAGCTTGGTTTCATGTTTACCTTGATGTTGCTGAAATGTTTGGCTCACCAATTTCTTTAAGAGTAGGGAAACAAACTGTATTATATGGTGATGGTTTGGTTGCCTGGGATGGGGGTGCGGAAGGAAGAACAGGAATAAAGGTCTCTATGAATACTGATATGATGGATGCCGATATCTTTGCATATAGATTGATTGAGGGAGGTGGTTTCATACATCCACCTGCTACGATTGATAAGGATGAGAATATTATGGGAGCATATCTTACAACGCATATTATGGGTGGGTATACTGATATAAGTGCATATTTCTTCAACAGGACTTACTTTAATGATAAACCAATCTGGGTTGGTGTGAGAACGACTGGTTATTTTATACCTTATCTTGGGCACAAGCTCGAGTTTGTAAAGATGATGGGTTCAAATGGTGATGACTTCGACTATAATGGAAAGGCATTTATTGCACAGTTGAAATATACAATTCCCAGTATACTTCTGACATTTGGTGGAGCCTATGTATCATTCTCTGGCGATACAATTTACGGTGGTGAAAACGAATATCATAACGCATTGATGGGACCATATGTATTTGATGACAACTTCAATAGCTACTTTGGTTTTGGACCTGCATATAATCAATTGATGACCTATAATTTATGTACTGATCCAAGCAATCTTGACGTTATTAATGCGCATGTATTATACTATGCTAAACCACTTGTCTTGAGAGCTGATTACTTTATGTACAGTTTTAACAAGGTAGTCGGGGATGTAGAAAAGTCGATTGGTAATGAGATTGTACTGACGCTAATCTACAAGTACATGGAGACTATTGCCTTTGGTTTTTGTGGTGGTTACTTCATGCCAGGTGATGGTTTAAAAATAATTCCAGGTAAAGATGGTGGAGATGCAGGAATGGCGTGTCAGATATTCACGTCGTTGGGTTTTGATTAAGAGGAAAGCGAGAGTATAGGGTATTATAAATAATAGTCTAAATATAGTCTATATATTTCATGGAACAGGAAGTGATATGAGACTTGTAATATGAGATTGCCACGTCCGTCAAGAAGTGCGACGGACTCGCAATGACAGCTTTTTGGAGTACCCCGCCGAGGCGGGGTAAGCAATAACCCCTTAGAGTATTCTATGGAGTGCCCCGCCATAGCGGGG
>JAGMCL010000143.1 GCA_023129165.1 Caldifarciminota bacterium
ATAAAGTTTTTTAAGTTCTTCTGTTGAAGCACATAAGAGTTCTTCAAAGTCCTTCTCATATATTTCATTTTTTATTTCTTCCACCCTCTTTTTTAAACTCTCAGGCGATTTGAAGGCATTTCTTCCATACAGCCTTCTTACAAGCTGTCCAATGTGATATTGTACGATTCCAGCAGGACATCTCATTGCACACATACCACAGTGAATACACTCAAAAGAACCTTCAGCCGCCTTTTCAAAATCACCCCTGAGTATTGCCTGTATGTAATCCATAACCTCAAGGTCCTGAGGACATGCCTTTGTACAGGTGTTACATGCAACACATCGTGCAATCTCAGGATAATATTTAACTATAGTAGTGTAATCGTAATCCTCTTCACCGATATCATAATTAGCCTTTTCAGCAGGTACAAATGGTATCTGTACAAGATACATCCCATCTTCAACCCTTGTTTGACAGGCAAGTGCAGCATATAGTTTATAATCGCCAACATTTCTATAAATCGTTGCACATGCACCACAGAATCCACCTCTACAACCACATGATGTGATAAATCTGTACCCAGCATACTCCATTGCCTGCATAAGCGTCAAGCCGGCTGGCACTTTGTATGCCCTTCCCATTATATGAATCGTAACCCAGTGCTCTATGTCTTTGTCATCGATACCAGTGGTAAAGAAGCGACTTGATTCGGCAATCTTGTCCATGATACTCTTTTTCTCACCCATAAGACCTCCAGGTTTCAAATGATGAACTAATATTTATAATCTTCCTTATCCTTTTGGCAAAAGCGCTCTTTAATAGTCTTTCCGGGACACCAAGACAGTCTTCAAATCCATCATCATAAGGTATATCGCCAAGATATCTTACATCAAATTTCTCTATCCACTCTCTCACCTCAGGAAATTCTTTTGTCTTCATATTCTGTATTACACCAAGTATTGGAACCTTAGAATCTTTCAACATCTTTAACGTCTTTCTGACTGTTTCTAAAACCACTTTCGATTGATTTGTGATAACCAGGAATTCAATCTTTGGCACCAACCTGATAATATCAAGGGTAGAATCCCCAATTCCAGGAGGCATATCAATGATAAGATAGTCAAGTTTACCCCACTGTGTAATGGCAAAGAGTTCTATTATTGCGTTAGATATATCAATTCCCCTTGCTGTAAGTGGATTATCCTTAGCATAATATATAATAGACATGAAACTGATTCCATTTACCTTTGGTGGCACAACACCCCTCTCCTCCCGTGGGTACACATCCCTAATTCCTAAAATTATATGACAGGAAGGTCCATAGAAATCTAAATCGATAAGACCTACATTCTTTCCAATATCTGCTAATGACAATGCAAGGAGAGAGGCAGTTGAACTTTTACCAATGCCACCCTTTCCCCCTGAAACTGCAATTATTCTTTTGATGTCTTTTAACCTCTTATCTATTACATTTATTCTCGGATCCATAACCTTTAACCTTTCTTCTCATGCCACAAAGACACAAAGGCACGAAAAAACTATTTATCGTTATTTGTTATTCGTTAATTGGGTTTGTTGAGTTTATTGGGTTATTAAAGAACCTATTATTGAGTTATTAAGTAATTGTGTCATTGGGTCTGTTTAGTCGGTTTAGTTGTTATATCTAATAACTAATAACCATTAACTGATAACATAAAAACTCAACCAATTAACTTTTCAACTAATCAACTCTTATACCATTAAACATTTCACATCCAACATTCCACATCCAACATTTAACATTTCACATTTCACATTTCTTTCACTTATCGCGACTAGGAAGTCGCTCCTACATTTCTCATTCTTATTTTTCTCCCTTTATCGATTCTACCCATACTCCTCGACCTTTAGTAATTTCAAAATCCCTACTCTCACATGAAGGACATTTTAGATAGATATGTGACATCTCGGGAATGAAATGTATTGATTCTATATCATCCTCACATAAACTACTTATGGCTTCTTTATACTTCCATTCCGTACCACAAACCTTACATTTTAAAATAGCATCTTCATCAACTATTTTAAACACCGTATTTTTAAAAATTGAGATTTTAGGTTTCAAAATCTCATTTAACGCAAATTGAAAAATATCTTTATCAATCTGCTGCAACTCACCAAGTTTTATTAGAACCTCGGTAACCTCTTTTAATTTCTCCTTTTTAGATACCTTAATGGTTGTATCTATGACAGCATCTGCCAATGCCCATTCATGCATTTAAAAACCTCCATCTGTTTTAATAAAACTAACAAATCCTTGGGAGTTGACTTCCAACAGGCATATCAATGATTCTTGTTCCACCTATCTCTGTTTTCATATATACTCTCCCTTTGGGAGATTCTACTACCTGCCCGATTATTCGTGCATCCATCCCAAGGGGATTAGTTTTCATCGTATCGATCACCTGCTCTGCATCCTCTTTATCAACAATAACCACAACCTTTCCCTCATTTGCAAGATAAAGAGGGTCAAAACCAATGAGTGAACATGCTCCTTTTACCTGTTCTCTTACATAAATTTCTTTCTCTTCTATCAATATACCGAAATCTTTATCCTCTACTATCTCATTTAAGACTGTTGCAATTCCCCCCCTGGTTGGGTCTCTCATAAATTTTATCCTGGCTGAAACACCAAGAATTTCAGATATTAAATCTCCAAGAGGAGCACAATCACTCGCTATATCAATGTTTAGACCCAGCTCTCTCCTTGCCGATAAAACTGCAATCTCATGGTCACCAATAGAACCATTTATTAAAATCCTATCACCAATTTCAATTTCCTGTGGCAATGGATAGGTACATATTCCGATACCTGATGTGTTAATAAATACACCATCCCCCTTTCCTCGCTCAACTACTTTAGTATCCCCTGTGACAACCATCACCCCTGCTTTTTTTGCTGTTTCTGCTATTGACTGTGTAATTTTTTCTAAAGATACACTGTCAAATCCTTCTTCTATTACAAAACCACAGGAAATGTATAAGGGCTTTGCGCCTACAACTGCAAGGTCATTTACTGTTCCACATACTGAAAGTTTTCCTATATCCCCCCCAGGAAAGATAAGGGGGTTAATCACATAAGTATCAGTGGTAAAAGCCAGACTCGCGTCTTTTATTTCTATGATAGCTGAATCATCCAAAATATTAAGTACTGGATTATCGAAGTTTGATAAAAACACATTCTTTATCAAGTCATGCATTAGTTTTCCACCACTTCCGTGTGCTAACGTAATACGCTGATCTGAGTTACTACTACTCACCAAAACTGCTCCTTTTTAATAATGTAGGAGGGGTTTCCTAACCCCGATACAAAATAACCACATGTAGGAGGGGTTTCCTAACCCCGATTATTTCACTTTAAATCATATTTACTCTTGCAGTAAGGGTATTCTTCTGGATTATCCACTATCCCTGCTCTTACTGGATTATACCAGCAATACTTTATAATCTCAAATAGGCTTTCGTCTCTTCTTATCAAATGGTCATAATACTGTTCTTGCCAAATAGGATTTGTTAGTCCCAAATTCTTTTTAATTCTTCTTCCAGCAAATTGTTTTAAGCCTTTTATTACTTCTGAGAGTGTTTTATCACCAACAAGTTCAAAAACGATATGAACATGATCGGGCATAGTAATACAAAAGTAAAGGTCAATAAATTCTTTATTTACAAACCATTCAAGTGAATTAAAGAAAATCTGAACATTTTTATTATTAATAAATATTTTCTGCTTTTTATAACAACAGGTTGTTATAAAATAGAATCCTCCCTTTTTAGAAAATCTTCCTTTCCTCAATTCCTTTTTGCCTTTTTCAGGAACTACTAATTCCATTTTATATTTCTATCGAGACTTGGAAGTCTCTCCTACAAAAAACATAATATGAAGAAGGTATTTCCTAACCCCGAACAAACCATCACATGTAGGAGGGGTTTCCTAACCCCGAATATAAACGTCCCCCTATCTGCGGTAATCTGCGTATCTATAATATGCAGCACAGGTTCCCTCTGTTGAGACCATACAGGGACCAACAGGATTTTCTGGCTTACATACACTGCCAAATAATAAGCAATCTAATGGTGTAATCACACCTCTCAAAACATCACCACATAAACATCCGGTATGCTCTTTTGTCTCTTCAACATCTACCTGTATGTTCTTAATTGCATCGAACCTTTTGTACTTATCTTTAATCCCCAATCCACTTTCCGGCATAATTCCAAGTCCTCTCCATTCACTACTACAAATCTCGAAAACTTCTTCCATTAATTTCTTTGCTATTCTGTTCCCTTCGCTTTTAACCGTCCTTTTGTAACAATTTTCTATAGCAGGGGAGTCACTGACTATCATTTCTACAAGTCTATGAATAGCATACATAATATCTACAGGCTCAAAACCAGCAATTGCACCGGATACATTATAATCTTCAGAGATAAATTGATAAGGTTTTATACCTATTATTACTGAAACATGTCCTGGAAGTAAAAATCCATCGATTTTAGTCTCACCACTCTCGAGCAGGCTCTTAATCGCTGGTGGGATGAGTTTGTTTGAGGGTAATATAAAATAATTCTCAAGACCCTTATTGAATGCATCTATTAAGGATGCTGCCACAATAGGTGCTGTCGTTTCAAATCCGATACCCAAAAAAATCACCATTTTATCGGGATTTTGTTCTGCTATCTTTACGGCATCCGTTGGAGAATAAACTATCCTCACATCAGCCTGCCTGCCCCGTTCTTTTATAAGTGAAGTGGATGAGCCTGGAACTTTCATCATATCACCAAAGGTTGTTATACAAACTCCATCCAGACGCGAAAGAGCTATAGCCTGATCAATACTGCTGTTGGGAGTTACACAAACTGGACAGCCAGGCCCAGAAATCACTCTAATATTTTCGGGTAATAAATCCTTGATACCATTTCGAAAAATGGACATAGTATGTGTTCCACATACCTCCATCAATACTATCTCTCTACCTTTCGATTTTCTCTCTATCTTCTCTGTGAGTGTTCTGCATACCTTTTTGTCATAATATTCATCAATATATTTCATATCTTCTAATATTTTGCAATTTCTCGTAACATTTCGAGTGTTTCCTCTGCCTCCTCAGTATCCAATTTTTGTATTGCAAAGCCTGCGTGAATTATTATATAATCACCTACTTTTATATCTTCAAGCATACGCAGGTCAACCTCTCTTTTAACTCCTCCAATCTCTGCTAAACCCTGTATACCCTTTTTTTCGACCAACTTTGCTGGAATTGCTAAACACATAATTAAAATAAAAATTTCTAAATTGCAATTTCTAAGTTCTAAACAAATACCAAATTATAATTCCTAAAACTACTTATGTTTACCCAATTTTCGTATAAAACTTATTTTGGTCTTTTGGATATTAGATATTGTTTCGAATTTAGAGTTTCGTGTTTAGTATTTTTCATATTTACTTTATCTTTGATTTTTGTACAGTTTGTAATTCAATAGCAAAGGTATCCTTTCGGGGCATTTTTATTCTTGAATTTGCTATTACAGCCTGTCCCAGTGAAATTCCACCATCATTAGTAGGAACCCTGTGGTTTATATATACATCAAACCTTTTCTCTCTCAATCCATCCACAACCTGCCTGAGTAGTATCATATTCTGGAAGACACCACCGGAAAGAGCGACCATATTTAAGTCAGAATCCTTTCTAATTCTACAGCACATATCGATAATTATCTCTGAAATCGTCCTATGAAACCTTGCGGTAATAATACCAACATCCTTTTTCGTTCTTATATCCTCTACCATACCCATAAAAATTTTATCCGTTTTAATTATTTCCCCTGAAATCTCATAATCATATGGTAAGTAGTAGTTCTCTTCTGCATTACCCTCTAACTCTATCGCTGCTTGACCTTCATAGTATGAAAACCTACATATACCTAAAAGAGCTGATACAGCGTCAAACAATCTACCTGCACCAGATGTCAATGGAGAGTTTACGTTATGTCTTACAAGGTTTTTCAGCACTTCCCACTTATCTTTATCAATACTTCGAGTAAATTCTATTCCGAGTTTAAGAAACTCGTCACCAAAAATATGCCAGAGATATGATGCTGTCATACGCCAGGGTTCCTTAATAGCCAACACACCTCCTGGCATTGGAATATAGTCTAGGTGAGCTTTTCTCCTAAACCCCTTATAATTTGCAATAAAAAATTCTCCTCCCCATAGGTTCCCATCCGTACCATATCCCAATCCATCAAAGGAAACCCCTATAACCTCCCCTGATATACCATTTTCAGCCATACATGACGCAATATGTGCGTGGTGATGCTGGATACCAACACCCTTAAGTTCAGGATCTTTCGTCAAAACCTCTAAGGCATATTTAGTGGGTAGGTATTCGGGATGAAGATCATAGGCTACCATATCTGGCTTAATCGAAAATATATGTTTAAAATGTCTAATGCCCTCTGTGAATGCATTCAGAACCTCAATATTTTCCATGTCGCCTATATAGTGCGACAGAAATGCATACCTCCCTTTAATGAGACAGAATGTATTCTTAAGCTCACCACCGCATGCAAGTATATCCCTGTGGGTCTTAAATGGAAGTTCTATAGGTTCTGGAATATACCCTCTCGATCTGCGTATAAAAACCTGTTTATCCTTAAAAATTCTTACTACAGAATCGTCACACCTCATGTGAATCTTACGATTGTGGGTCAGGAGAAAATCGGCAATATTTTTAAGATGTGTTGCTGCATTTTTATTTTTATAGGTTATAGGTTCATCAGAGATGTTACCACTTGTCATAACAAGTACAGGTGGGACATTAGATATATCAAAAAGCAAATGATGTAGTGGTGTATAAGGAAGCATAAACCCCAGATATTTATTTCGAGTTGCCACTCCTTCTAAATCTAATTTTTTCTTAAGTAGAACTATAGGACGTCTGTAAGATAATAGACTTTTTTGCTCCCTGGATGATACTTTACAATATTTTTTTACAGTCACTAAATCTTTCGCCATTAAAGCAAAAGGTTTACTGTCACGTGATTTTCTCCTACGTAAAAGCCTTATAACCTTATCATTTGTCGCATCGCATGCAAGGTGAAACCCTCCTAATCCCTTTATGGCTAAAATTTTACCCTCTTTAAGAAGTCTTGCTGCATCTTCGACTGCTCTATATCCTCTGCTTTTGACATCTAACTTTGAAATCTCCAAAAGCTCAACCTCAGGACCGCATACTGGGCATGCATTGGGTTGTGCATGAAACCTGCGATTCGACGGGTTATCATATTCACTCTGGCACTCGTTGCACATCTGAAACTCCTGCATCGTTGTATTGGGTCTGTCGTAAGGCACATCACAGGTAATAGTGAATCTTGGACCACAATTAGTACAATTTATAAAAGGATAATGGAAACGGCGGTTTGATGAATTGAATAACTCCTCAAGGCAACTGTCACAGGTAGCTACATCTGGTGAGATGAGCACACCCTTAGCTTTATCAAAGGCACTGCCTTTAATGGAAAATTCTTTATAACCTACTGGTAAGTGCCTCTGGGTCTTTATTTCTTCTATCCTTGAAATAGGTGGAGATTCTGACTCCAACTCCTTAAGGAACATATTCACATCGTCATTTTTACCTTCAACCTCAATGAATACACCGTTCGCTCTGTTCTGGATAACTCCCCTCAGGTTATGAGCTGTTGCAATCCGGTATACAAAGGGACGAAATCCAACACCCTGTACTACACCTTTAATGAAAATTTGAATTGCCCTAATTCTTATTTTCTTCATAACTCTTTTCTCAGCTAAAACTTACATCCACTCGACCATTCCCATTATTTCATCCACTATCATAGGTATTCTTGCTTTTACTTTCTCTGTGCACTCCTCACAAAATGTTGTATTATCTTCTACCTCTACTGCAAATATTTCAATAGTTTCAGGAATCTTACATCCCAGTCTTCTGCCAAGTTCAATTACAGTAGCGAAGCCCATTCCATGAGATGAAGTTAGATGTAAAGTGCTGCCTAAATCATTTATTGCCAACTTATAAACATCACCAGGTTTACCCTTACCCGTCTTTATAGAATCTATCAAAATCAATCTATTATAACCAGAGATCTCATTAAGCAAGGATAATCCGCCAATGCAAATCTGCCTGACATCCATATCAGATAAACAGCCGAATGACCCTGAATCAATTATCTTTTGCATTCTATCTTCTATACCTTCTACAACCTTTATCCCAACTCCATCATCCGATAGTATGGGATTACCTATTCCAAGTACTAAAGTCTTCATCTCCTTAGTGTTTTTATCAATTTACCATCCAGATTGCAAATCTTTATCTCAAGTGGCATATTGCCTGGCAGTGAGTGTGTTGCACATGCAAGGCACGGATCGTATGCACGAAATGCCATCTCTACCATATTGAGTAGACCATCAGATACCTTCCCACCCTTTATGAGTCCTCTTGCTGCCTTCTCTATCGACATACACATTGCAGCAGAGTTGTTCACTGTGGCAACAATCAAATTTACACCTGTAATAATACCATTTTCATCTGTTTTGTAGTGATGATATAGAGTACCCCTCGGAGCTTCTACTACTCCAATTCCTTCTTCTGGGACTGCTGTGGGTATATTTCTCACATTGGGTTCAAGAATTTCCTCATCCTGTGCCAACTCCAAAAGTCTTTCAGTTGCATAAAGAAGTTCCACAAGCCTCGCCCAATGATAGGCGAGAGTATTGTGTGCAGGCTTACCACCCAGGGTGTCAAACAACTTTTCGTATTCTGCTTGAGCAAGCGGAGTAGCCATTCCATCAGCAACATTAAGTCTTGCAAGAGGTGCTACACGATAAACTCCACTATCCCTTCCATCAACAAATCCTTTCCAGCCTACATCTTTGAGATAAGGAAATTTTACATAGCTCCACTGCTCAACATGCTCCTCAATATGGTTCAAATACTCGCTGGGTTTAAATTTAGCAAACTCTTTACCTTCAGGGTCGACCACTCTAATATCACCATCATAAAAGTTAACCTTGTTGTCTTTATCCACAAGTCCCATGTAGTAAGTCTTGTGTTTATAGATATCTCCCACAATGACATCTACGTACTCGTTATTCTTGAGAACAATATCTTCAAAAGCTTTCAATGAGAATTTGGCAAATTCCACTGCATCTTTCCCTGTCTGAATATACTCCTCTCTATCTTCTTTAGTAACTCCTTTAGAAATACCTCCTGGAAGATTACATACAGGATGTATCACCTTACCACCTTGTTTTGTAATGATATCACGCAGTCGTTTCCTGATATTTATAACCTTCTTACCAGCATCAAGGCCAACCTTTTGAATTACCCCTAAAATATTCCTCTCTTTAGCTGGTGCCTGAGGTCCAACAATGAAATCAGGTCCACCAAGAAAGAAAAAATGTAAGGTATGGTCTTCTGCCATAAAAGAGGAATTTATAAGTTCTCTAATCTTCTTTGCTGCTGGTGGTGGATCCACCTTGTAAAGATCATCCAATGCTTTACCTGATGCCATATGATGAGCAGTAGGACATACACCACATATCTTTGGAGTAATTCTTGGCATCTCCTCTGCCATACGTCCTTCAGAGAATTTCTCAAATCCTCTGAGTTCTGGAACCTGAAAGAAAGCCTTATCTACATTTCCCTTCTCATTTAAAAATATTTCTATCTTTCCATGACCCTCAAGCCTCGTTATTGGGTCTATTGTTATTTTCTTAACCATTCTTATTCTCCTTTTCTCATTATCTTCCTTCTCAAAAGCGATGAAGGCAGACTGTACATATAGAAAAGACCTGCTGGATCTTTTATTTGGTCGATTAATTTTTGAACATCCTCATCCGATAGTTTTTCTTCCTCTTCAATTCCTAATATGGATACAATGGCTGAAAGTCCTTTAGCTCCATGGTCTATGACTTCCTTTGTTGGTCCAAAACATCCACGGCATGGCATATTAGCATTTATACATCTCTCACCACAGCCAGACCTTGTAGCAGGTCCAAGACAGATAATCCCCTGTTCAAGAAAACATTTTTCTGGATCCAGGATAATTTCATGTGGTCTTTTTATCTCCTTCATTGATATCTTATCGGGTTTCTTCTCAGACCTTGGACAGGTATCACATAACGACTTATCAGGCGCAAGAACTGCACCTTTCTCCGGCAATTTGCCTTCCAATATAGCGGTTATACCATCCATTATGATATCGGGTGGTGGAGCACAACCAGGAATATAGTAGTCCACATCTATAACTTGATCAAGTGTTTTAACAGTATCCCAGAACTCTGGAAGGGTAAGTTGTTTGTCTCCTATTTGTGTTTTTGTTTGTGGCAATACTCCATCAGGATTGATCACTGAGGGTATTTCTTTATATACTCTCTCAAAGATCGTATCTCTATCCCAGAAATTTGCAAGCCCTGGTATTCCACCTAAGTGTGAGCAAGAACCAAATGCAATAACAAGACCTGACTTTCTTCTCAATAGTTTCACCATCTCTTCCTGCTCTTCTGTCCTTATAGCACCGTTTATGAAACTAACTGCTATCTCGCCATCTTTCATTGCCTTTATATCCTTCTTCTTGAAATCCATTGCTACAGGCCAAAACACTATATCAACCGCCTCTACAACTTTAAGTATATCCTCAGCAAGGTCTATAACTGCCTCCTCACACCCTCCACATGACGCATTCCAATAGAATGCAACTTTTGGCTTAGTCATAATTATCTCCTGATAATGGTTATACGGAATTAATCACAGGTGATACAGAAGTCACAGAACCTTTTTTTATTGTGTTATACTACTCTTTACATTATTCGTCTTTTTTTCTGATAAATATTTGCTAACATCACAGAGAGGACCTAATTTCTTTATATTACCAATAAATTCATTTACACTATCGACAAATTTTTTCCCCTCAGCTGCTGATATCCACTCGTAACGTAATCTCCCGTTTTCAAAACCAAATTGTTTAAGTACACTTTGCAGTAATATTATTCGCCGTCTTGCCTTATAATTACCATTTACATAATGACAATCTCCGGGATGACAACCAGTTATAAGAACCCCGTCTGCGCCTTTAACAAATGCATTGAGAATGAATTCCGGGTCTATTCTGCCTGAACACATTGTCCTTATAATCGTGAAATTAGGCAACATTTCCATTCTCGATGTACCTGCAAGGTCGGCTGCTGTGTATGAACACCACTTACAGCAGAATACAACGATTTTGGGCTCGAAATCCACCTTTGCCTTCATTATTACTCCTGGTATAATGTTCATTATACCTGATTACTCAGATTAAAATATAAATCTCTTTACCTGACAACTTTTATTACCAATCCGTTAGCTAACGGATAATTAATAATCCAATATGAATTTTAGAAGCCTTTAAATATGAAAGTAATTGATATCAGACATCCTGATCTTTATAGGATGTCTTATCACAATATTCGTATCCTCTCTTTATGTAGCCCACCGCTTTAGCGGTGGGATTACGAAAAAACAACAACGTCCGTGGTTTTAGAATGAAAACGTAATCGTGGCGTCTTTAATTTCGTTCAAGAAAGTGGTTGCACCAACGAGCTCCACACCTTCTCTAAAGTCCTCCCTTTTTAAGTCCTTAACATCTAATGCAAGTTCACATACCATTATCCTGCCACCTAAATCGCGCAATCCCTTGTACAGTTCAATAAGGTCTGGCAGACCCTTAACCTCCATCTTCTCGATTGCACCCTTTACCATGGCAGGTGAACCACCTGGGGTGAAAAATATTATCACCTCGTCTCCGGATGCTGCAGCGGATGAGCCCAAAATAAAAGGAGGAAAAACATTCCCAGGTCCCGAACCGTTACATGTAATCGCTACTTTAGACATATTACACCCCCTTATTTATACACTGATTTCACAGATTTCAAAGACAAAAGATCTACACAGATTTCTAAAAGAGCAACTGCATGTCAATCATAATTTTATCCTCAAGAAAATAGTAATTATAAAAGTTTTGACACTAAACTTAATCCTTATTGCTTTTTCCGGCAACTCTCCGGCATGCAGTGTTCTGTGTCAGGAGGTAACTCTTGACACCACGAGTTCAAGATTTTTTACAGGAGCTCTTACGAGACTTGTAATGGGTCATGAAAGAAATAAGTCTCTTTAGAGTCTCTTACCTGCCTACCGGCAGGCAGGCAAGTCCCTGTTTTATTTTTCCCAACTTCTCTGTGTCAAATGTTTTACAATCGCCTAATTTTTTTAAATAACAAAAAAAATCTATAGCGGTGTTTATCTCAGTGCTTCCTCAAGCATTTTAAGTGTTTGTCCTACCTTAAATCCAAGGTGTTCAATTGCTCCTGATGGACAGGCACAAGCACAGCTTCCACAACCCTTACAAAGCGCTTCATTTACATGAGAGACTACTCTCCCTTCTTTTGTAATGAGTTCGGGAGCATCATAAGGACAAACAGATACACATATTCCACATCCTGCACAAACATCCTCATTTACCGAGGAAATAGTAGCCTCCGCTTCATACTTATCCTTTGAGATAATGGTGCATGCCCTTCCAGCAGCAGCTTTAGCCTGAGAGATACTCTCGTCTATGGTTTTGGGTGAATGCGCCAAACCTGCCAAGAAAACACCCTCAGTAGCAAAATCAACCGGCCTTAACTTAACATGAGCCTCTAAGAAGAAATTATCTTTATTCAGTGGAACCTTCAACATTTGCGATATATCAACGGCATCATCTCGCGGAATTATTGCAGGTGCAAGTACTATGAGGTCAGGATTTATTATAAGCTGACCGCCCAAGATTGGATCTTTTACTTTTATCTCCAGACCGTTTTCATTTTCCTCAACCACGGGTTTTTCTTCTTTTTCGTATCTGATAAAAATCACTCCATCGTCTCGTGCCTTTTGATAATATTCTTCAAAAAATCCATACGTCCTGATATCCCTGTACAAAATGTAGATATTGGTTTTTGGATTAAGTTTTCTTAATCTGAGCGCATTCTTGATTGCTTCCTGGCAACATACCCGTGAACAATAGGGGTGTTCATCATCCCTTGAGCCGACACATTGAATCATAACAACGGATTTCAGTTTCTGAACCTTAGACGTCGGCTTTCTGCCTTTTATCTTCAGAATATTTTCAGTTTCTACAAGCCTTTTTTCGAGCTCAAGCTGGGTTATAACCCTCTCATTTTCCCCATATAAATATTCTTTTGGTATTGATTCTCGAGAACCCGTTGCTACTACCACAATTCCATGTTTAATTTCCTTTTTCGATTTTCCACTTTTTGTTGTGATAGTCGTTTTATAGTTTCCTACATATCCCTCAATATTTTCAATGGTTGCACCTTTATATACTTTAATTCGTGGACTATTTTTTAATCTTTCAATTAGTGAGCTCAAATATTCTTGGATATTTTCTCCCTCTGTGGTATAGTAAAGATTCTTCAGATTTCCGCCAAGTTCCTTTTCTCTCTCAACAATTACAACTTCAAATCCTTGCTCTGCAATAGAAAGTGCCGATACCATTCCAGCAAGCCCCCCACCAATGATTAATCCTTTTTGGGTAATATTAAGTTTCACAGTGCGTAAGGGTTCCAACAGCTTTGATTTGCCAACAGCCATCCGAACGAGATACTTTGCTTTTTCTGTAGCCCTATCTGGCTCATCCTTGTGCACCCAGCTGCACTGATCTCTGATGTTCACCATCTCAAATAGACAAGGGTTCAACCCCGATTCCCTTAAAGTCTCCTGAAAAAGTGGCTCATGTGTCCTGGGTGTGCATGATGCTACAACCACTCTGTTGAGTCCATGCTCGTGTATCATCTCCTTTATCTTTTCCTGCGTATCCTGGGAACAGGTAAAAAGGTTGTCCTCCGCATACACCACATTTGGTAGGATTCTTGCAAACTCAACAACACTCGGGACATCTACTACGCTTCCAATATTAATACCACAGTGGCACACAAACACGCCTACTCTGGGCGGTTCACTACAAACATCTCGCTCTGGTGGGTAAATCCTGGGCACAATTTCAGTCCCGCGAGCTTCAGCGAGTAAACCTTCCACAGCTGCCACCGCACCCGATGCCTGCATCACAGTCTCTGGTATGTCCTTGGGACTCGAAGCGGGACCACATACGAAAATACCCTGTCGCGTCGTTTGAACAGGTGAGAGGGACGAGGTCTTAAAGAACTTATGTTTATTCAGCCTTATACCCAGTATATCGGCAAGGTCGGCTGTGACTTTGTTGGATTCAAAACCAATCGAGAGTATAACCATGTCAAATTCCTCTGCAAGTTGTCTGTCACTGTCTTCCGTTGTGTAATAGACCATTAGATTACCGGTATCTCCTATTTCTACAACCTTTCCGACTCGCGAACGAACGAACCGCACGCCGTACTCGTCCTTTGCCCTGTTGTAATAGACATCGAAATCCTTACCATATGCGCGAATATCCATGTAGAATATAGTCGGTTCGATCTCTTTAAAATGCTCCTTCGCAATTACGGCTTCCTTGATAGCATACATACAGCAGACAGATGAACAATATTTCCTTTTTTCGAGTTCATCTCTACTTCCAACACATTGTATCCATGCGATTCTCTTGGGGACTTTTCCGTCTGAAAGACGCTGGATATGCCCAGCAAAGGGACCAGAAGCGGAGAGTATACGTTCGAATTCCATGCTGGTTAGAACATTGCTGAACTTACCATAGCCAAATTCATACTTAACCGATGGATCAAATTTCTTTGCACCTGTTGCCAGAATAACTGCTCCGACATTTATATCCACATATTCGCCGAGCATGGAGTGGATGACTGCATCTGCCTCACACACCCTTTCACACTCCAAACATTCTGAGCAAAGCCCACACTCCAAGCATCTGCTAGCTTCTTCTTGTGCCATTTCCTCAGTGAATCCTATAGTTGTTTCTTCAAAATTCTTTATCCGCTCTTCTACGGGTAAGACAGGCATAATCTGTCGCTCTTTTCTTTCTACAAACTCTGGAATTTCTTTTAAGGGGAGTTCTTTAACAACTTCTTCTTTACCTTCTTTAAGGTCCTCTCCTTTGATAAATCTATCAATTGATATAGCGGATTTGTGCCCTTGTGCTATTGCCTCTATTACTGTGGCAGGACCTAAGACAACATCCCCACCTGCAAATATCCCTGGCACACTGGTCTGGAGTGTCTCCTCATCAACAAGAAGTGTTTTCCACTTCGTTTTTTCAAGTTTAGTTTTCTCTGGCAAGTAAGACAAATCAGGCATTTGTCCAATAGAGGGGATGATGGTATCAATTTCTATAGCAAATTCTGACCCTTTCGTTGGAATAGGCCTTCTTCTTCCTGATTCATCAGGTGGCCCAAGTTCCATCTTTATACATTCCATTGCAGTAACTTTTTCTTCACCAAATATTTTTGTGGGGGTAGATAGATACACTATCTTTACTCCCTCCTCTTCTGCTGCTACTATTTCTTCTTCATTAGCGGGCATCTCAACCCTTGACCTTCTATAAACAATAGCAACTTCTTTTGCGCCTAACCTAACTGCTGTTCTCGCCGCATCAACAGCCGAGTTTCCTCCCCCTATAACTGCAACCTTCTCACCAATCTCTACCTTTTCACCCAAATTGATTTTTCTCAAAAAGTCTAACCCGTAATATACTCCCTCTAAGTTTTCGCCCTCCAAACTAAGTTTTTTCTCTGTATGTGCTCCTGTAGCTATAAATACGGCATTGTATCCATTTTTAAGCAATTGCTTTGGGTCCTTTATTGGTGTATTAAGTTTTATCTCCACTCCCAAATCTTTGATATACTCTATATCTCCGTCAATATAATCTCTTGGTAGTCTAAATTTTGGTATCACAACCTTAAGCATTCCTCCTGCTAATGGTAATGCTTCAAATACTACCGCCTGATAGCCCAATTTTGCTAAATAATATCCACAAGTTAAGCCACAAGGACCTGCTCCTATAATTGCTACTTTAGTTTCTTTCTTTTCAACTTCTTGTATCTCTTTCTTTGACTCTTCTTTATGTGAAACGACATAATCAGCTACAAATCTTTTCAATGCCTTTATAGCAACCGGCTCATCGTATTCACCACGCTTACAATGGTCTTCGCATGGATGAGTACACACCGTTCCACAGACATATGGAAATGGATTATTTTGTCTTATCAAATCATAAGCCTCTTTATATTTCCTCTCCCTGATTAAGGCGATATACCCTTGGGCATGCACGCCAGCGGGACAGCCCGTCTGACAGGGAGGTCTCGCTTTTTTATCTATAGCAAAAGCATTTGGATATGCCTGGGGGAAAAGCCGAAAAGCCGCCTTGCGATTGACGATGCCCTCCTCAAATTCCGATGCCACCTCAACAGGGCAAGCCTTTTCGCACTCACCGCAGCCGGTGCACTTATCAATATCTATATAGCGCGGTCTTCTGAAGATCTTTACCTGGAAATTACCCGCTTCGCCGGTTAGTTCGGTTAACTCGGCACAGGAGATGAGTTCGATATTGTGATGTCTTCCACAATCGACCAGCTTGGGTGACATAATGCACATCGCGCAATCATTGGTAGGGAAAGTTTTATCAAGCTGAGCCATAGTCCCACCAATGGCGGGTGAATCCTCAAGCAAATACACCTTGAACCCGGAATTTGCAAGGTCCAGAGATGTCTGGATACCAGCTATTCCTCCACCGACCACAAGGACGGCACCTACTTTGTCTTCACCCATAGTTCTATTACTGATTGTTAACTAGTGCCAAGTAACACAAGGTATCACACATTTTGCATGGTAGTCGCAACACCAGAGCTATTCCTCTTTCAGGAGCTTGCGAACATGTTCCACCAGTTCCATGGCCTCGATTGGTTTGTCCAAAAACTCATCAACAGGCAGCCAATCTTTTTCTCCAGCAGCACTACCGAAGTCAAATGGATATTTCTTGTCAACTGCCGTGAGCATCAGAATCGGGATTTGCCTGGTCCTGTCATCGGCTTTTAGCCTTCGACAAACATCGAATCCCGAATCCAGCCGCGCCATCATAACGTCCAGTATAATGAGATCCGGTAACTCTTTCTTTAGCGATTCAAAGCACTCCTCGGGGTTCATTACCTTTTTTGTCCTGTATCTGAAGCTTTCGAGGACCGTTGACGTTGCCTCGAGAAAACTCGGGTCATCGTCAACGAGCAATATCAACTTCTGTTCAGCCATTTTTATTCCCCCTTTTTTTAGAACCACCTCCAACCACGCAGTTTGGAATGCTAAGGGTGAAAGTGGCAAATTTTCTGAGTTTCTTATCACCTGAATCTACGACATACTTGTCCGGGTTTTTTCTTATTTTTTCGTAGGTTATAAACTTATCATTAAGGATGTATCCAGCGTTTGCTTTTATACTCCCCTTGTGCATTTTGGCTATCTTTCTAACCAGGTATAGTCCGAGACCCGTTCCACCGATGCCGAGTGTATCGAATCGAGAGAATTCATCAAAAACCGCCTCGAGTTTGTCCTCAGGGATACCTATCCCCTCATTTGTTATGGTAAAATTGAAACCGTTTTTCCATTTTCTTAACGACGAGTGAACCGATGTATTTTCACTGCCATACTTAATCACATTATTGATTAAGTTACTGATTACAACTCGCATAAGGCGCTCGTCACATATTACCTCGAGTTCATCGCAATGCTCGCAGAAAAATTCCATGCCCTCCAATTCCAGCGAAGGTTTGAGCCTTTTGACAACCTTCCTTATAATATCCTTACCGAAATTTACCCTGGCGGCATTAAAGGCGAGCTGTCCGTTCTTGGCTTTTGAAGATGTGAGGTAGTTCCTGACCATGTCCTGCATAAGTTTCAGGCTGCTAAGTGCTCTCAACAGCATTCCTTTTTTCTTATCCTCACCAAGTCTTTCCTCTACCTGGGGATCCGCGAGGGCACTTATATTCATAACAATAGTTCCCAGGGTACCACTGAGTTCGTGACTTACAAACCCGATCACCCAACTCAGATGGCGATTTAACCTCTCACATTCGTCGCACAATTCGTCCTTATCAATAGTGCCCAAAAAGAACTTTTCTTTATCTTCTGCAGTTTCACCAGGTTTTTCCTGGAGTCTGGGTGATCTTTGTTTATCTGTTGTTCTCTCCGCCCTTTTTCTCTTCTTTTCGACAAAGGTCTTAATGAGCGATAGCATCTCGGCTTTATCTGACTTCGACATACCTCTAATTTTTATGTAACCCGCGTTTTCGGCTTCGATAAAAAATCTCTTGGCTATAGTCGTTCTGATCATGGAAGTTGTGTATCCATCTGAAGAACCCAGGCCACCCACGGAGATATCAGCAAAGTCATTAGCGAAATCCCGACACACAAGACATGCGGGTCCTGCTATATTCTCGATCTCCTCGAATGGAATGTGAATAGTTATGCCTGATTTCATCTTAAGTCTGAAATCCTCTTTGACATTGATCTTCAGAATATCCTCGGGATTTATGTGATGTTTCTTTATGAAATCCTTTTCTATTAGGTTATCAAAGGTAAAACACTGCATACAAAACAGCCCTACTGTAAAATAGATTATGTCTGAGGGTAATATATTCAGTACCTGCATTTTGCGTATCGCCATAATCTGACATGGAGTACCCACAACTGCCAACCTTAGGGATCGCTTTGGGCCAAACATTCTAACTGCTGGGAGAACGGGCACATAGGTGGAATATTCTTTACCCATCTCATCGAGATGTGATGCCTCAGAGAACTGTGAGCCAGCTGCCTGGATGAGTCCCTCTCGAGTGGTAGCGATTTCCGGTTCGCGATTGAATAAATCAGTTTTCTTAGAGACTATCGCGCCGTCAATAATCTTGTTTTCAAGCATATAAGAAAGAAGCGCAGTAACCACACCGCCGTCTGTTGCAACATCTCTTATCTCTTCATCTACTGCCTGTGCAGAGACAATATACCGAAATTGTCCAACCGGAGCGGACCATCCGAATTTCTCCCTGACATCATCGTTAAGTTCCAGGGTTTGTGGACAGATGAGATAACATATTCCGCACTTGAAACACCTATCCGGGTCTACATATCGTGGAAGATTGTCCTTGCAACCGCACATCTCGATTGCCCCGATTTGATTCGCAGTGCAGAAGGATACACACGCACCGCACTTATTACATAAACCTTTATTTACGACATCATTGAGGAGGTCGTCGAAACTTAATTTAGTGCTTTGTTTCATACTATCCTCCATTATTCATTGGTAATTGTTCATTTCTTACCAAGTCTTTCCTCGATCATAGATTTTATTTTTTTACCCTGTTCCTTATCGGGTTTGATGAGATACTTTACCAGGTTGCATCTCAATTCCTGGGCAAACCTATCGAGTTCCTCTATCTGTTTAAGTCGCTCTTTCGGAACAAATCCCTCTTCTGCTGCCATGTCTCGAAGAACACCCATAACATCAGCAAACTTCACATTCTGTGGGCAACGCGCATAGCAGACATAGCACCTCTGGCACATCCAGATGATGTCCGATGAGAGAACATCCTCACGCATTCCCAATATCGCCATACGAATAATTTTTCTTGGGTCGTAATCTTCATTAACTTCAGCAACAGGGCAGCTTGCTGTGCATGTACCGCATGCAAAACACCTCTTGAAATTCTCTGCCCCAGGGCGGGAAGCTATATCATACTTGAATCTATGGTCAAGTTCACTCAATATTATCTTGTCCATATTATCTCTCCTTGTTTGCTATATTTGTTCCGGGATTTTTTGTAGTTCTGCAAAAGAAAATATCGGTCCGTCAAAGCATACATACTTTGACCCGATATTACATCTTCCACATTTCCCTATGCCACACTTCATTCGGCGCTCGAGTGACGTGTATATATGTTCTGGTGGAAAACCAAGCTCTATAAGTACGGGCAGCGTGTATTTTATCATAATTGGTGGACCACAGACCATAACCCAACCATCCTTGGAACTGGGTGCAATCTCCTTTGTAACCGCGGGAACAAAACCAACCAACTTGTTCCACCCCTCAACCTGCTCGTCTATTGTAAGATACACATTAATATCATCCTTCTTCTCCCACTTCTCCAACTCATCACGGTATATCATGAGACCTGGACGACGAGCACCATAAATCAAAGTGATGTCACCATAATCTCCCCTATTCGCGGGGTCACAGAGATAGACTGCCAGTGACCGCAGCGTTGTCAGTGCAAATCCACCACTCACGATTATAACATTCTGACCGCGTAAATTCTCTATAGGATAATAGTTACCAAGTGGACCGCGAAGACCAATAACCTCGCCCTCCTCCAGATAATGCAAGGCAGTGGTTAAAACCCTTACCTTGTTGACTGTAAACCGCATGAATCCCTTCTCGGTCGGCGAGGATGCTATCCCGAACGGGGCTTCGCCCTTACCAGGAATCGAAAGCTGGCAGAACTGCCCCGGCATGTAGTCGAAGGCATCGGCTTGGTTCACAAATTCAAGGTCGAAAGTCCGTAGGGTCTTGTCATCCGACTCAACCCATATTTTCTTGACCCTCACAGGCATGGGCATATATACATTCTTCACTATGTATCTCCTCTCCCCTGTGCGGTTTGGATAACACTGGTGATAAAACTTCTTATATCTATGTTTACCGGACAGAGGCTCACGCATCTTCCGCAGCCAACGCATCCAAACTCTCCTTGTTTTTCAACAAAGTAGTTGAATTTATGCATGAACCGCTGTCTTAACCTGTGCTTTTGCAAGGGTCTTGGATTATGACCCGAGCCTTCTTTCGTAAAGAGTGGGAACATACATGAGTCCCAAAGGCGAATGCGCACTCCTTTACCACGCCTGCTTTCGTCCTGTATATCAAAGCAATAGCATGTCGGACAGGAGTATGTACACACGGCACAACCCAGACATCTTAAGGAAATCTCATCCCAGAGAGTTTCATCCCAGAGGGTATCCAGTGATGACTTGAGTGAATCAAGTTTCGGGGGTTTCTCCATTGATGATTCAGCTCTTTCTTTTGCGTTCTTCGCCTTTTTGATATCTTTTTCTGTCGCTTCTTTTAGTATATCAACACCTGAAAGGAACCTCTCACCATCTTCACTTATTGGTTCAAAAAGATAATCATCGTCGATATCTGTAATGAAAATGTCAGACCCGGTTTTGTTGAACGGACCACCATCCAGCCAGTTGCAAAAACAAGAGGGCAACGGGTCATTACATGCGAGAGAGAATATCAGAGTTTTATTCCGTCTGGCTACCCAATATGGGTCTTTGTATTTGGGTTCAATGAATACTCGCTCTAAGAGGATAAAACTTTTTGCATCGCAAGGTCTTACACCAAAGAGCACAATTGGTTTACCTTTATATTCAGTGGATTGTAATCCGTCCCTACCGTATCGCAGCATTACCTCAGTCTGAGGGTAAAAAATATCCTTGGGAGGTTTGTGCGTCCGAGGGAAATCGAGTACGGATTTTTGTCCGGGTCTCAATTCCAAAAAAGAGACTATACCATCTGACATCACTGGTGCAAACACGGCAAATTCTTCACCAAGTTTTTGTAGAAAGTTCTCTAAGTTGCCTTTTTGTAGTTTTAAAGTGTCCATTTCTCATTACATTATGAATTCTTCTTTATCATTTTCTTTAAAAGTTGCCATTGCTGGCTCTGTCTCAAAATCCAATCCAGGGGTAAATCCAAAGCGTTCTATCACCTCTTTTTCTATACGCTTACCTAACATTCGAATATCTATATTTAGTGGACATGCTGCAGCACATGCGCCGCAATCAACACAGCGACCGGCAGTATGTAGCACACGCACTATGTGAAATATTATCGTATCACTCAAATCGTTACCCTTTCCTATCCACTGTGGGGTACTGCGGTCAACGAAACATTCCTCACAATAGCACATGGGACAGGCATTGCGACAAGCATAACAACGAATACACCTTGAATATTCTTTCTCGAAATAAGTCCATCTCTTTTCAGGTAATTTTTGCTCAAATTCATCAACGGATGCGTACTCATCTCTGACTCCAAGAGGTTCTGAAGGTTCTCCAATGAAGTAATCATACTGCACAGCATTTGGATAACGGCAAGAAAGACAGCTGTCTGAAAAAAGCTCGTTTTTGTTTAGTTCCAACTCAAAATTTTTTCCGAAAAGGGTTATCTTATCTCTGTTAACCTTAAACTTTATTATCTCCTTACCATTAAGCTTCTTCCTTAATTTACTGGGGTCAATGACACCTTTACATGGAACACCGATGATCACAACGTTTTCCCGCTCAAACTGACCTTCCATAACAAGCTGCACAACAGCTCGTGCGTCACAGCCTTTAGCTATTATGCCAATTCTATGTGTATTACCGCTTCGTTTCTTTTCATCCACAAGATATTTCGCCAGATTGTTACAGCATGTGAAATCGAATATCAGCTTATCTGCTTCGTCCGCAGATTCGATTAAACCTGGCGTGCTACGCAATGGCAGGGTACCTTTAGTATAACCTATGAGAAGTTCGAGCTTCTCATCGCTAAATATTTTCCTTATTTTTTCAACCAATTCTTTCACAGGTTCTTCCTTTTCTAAATTTTTCCCTTAACTCAGCGAGCTCTGTCCCGCTTCCTTCGGGATCCCGCTAAGGCGGGACGTTCTCTGCGGTTATAATTCTGAGTTTTCAGTGGTTTACCCACGCCCATCATTGATAGGCGGGGTTTATTCATAAAATTGACACAGCCTTAACCTACTAATGAATTCGCCGCTTTTACCAATTTTCGCATCGGTCCGAGGACTTTCACAGCCTCAGTCACCTTCGATATGACCTGAGAAAACTTTTCACCTTCACCAGCTGAAACCCATGAGAATTGCACTCTACCCGGTTCAATGCCCATGAATTCGAGGGCTGTTTTCAGGATGGCGAATCTTCTTCGTGCCACATAATTGCCTGATATGTAGTGACAATCACCGGGATGGCAACCCGAAATGAGTACGCCATCATAACCATCTTGCAGACATTTCAGGATAAAAAGTGGGTCGATTCTTCCGGAGCATGGGACGCGTATGACTCGTGTGTTGGTGGGATACTGGAGTCGCGATACACCCGCAAGATCAGCACCGGCGTATGAGCACCAGTTGCACAGAAATGTCATTATTTTTGGTTCAAAATCCTTCGTTTTCATATACCAACCATTTCATGTTATGCAAAATATTGACCGCAGAGAACGCGGAGAACACAGAGTTTTTTATTTTCTTAAGTTTTAACAACCAATAGGAAAACCGAATTAAATTCCAAAATTCTAAATTTTTCCTTTAACTCTGTGGTTATAATTCTGAGTTTTCAGGGTGGTCTGGATATAAAAAAATCATGTGAATCCTGTTAATCCTGTCAAAAAATTCTACCGTGGGTGGTTAAGTCCCCGAGTGCTGTAGTATTTCTGCCATTTCCAATGAATCGATCGCTGAGAATATTTGTTCGTTAGTAAATCCCTTAAGATCAATTGCCCCGCTCCTGCACGACGCCGCGCAAGCGCCGCATCCCTTACAAAGGGCTTCGTTTATAAAAGCAATACCTTTTTCTTCGTCCATTTCAGCAGCGGCATATGCACACACTTCTACACATAAGCCACATCCGGAGCACAATTCTGAATTAACCTCGCAAATAGAACCCTCAGCCTCGACAACCATTTTGCTGATAACGGTCATTGCCCGCGCCGCTGCAGCTGTTGCCTGCGTGATCGATTCATCAATATCTTTGGGGCAATGCGCCAGTCCGCACACAAAAATCCCATCTGTCGCGAAATCCACCGGGCGGAGCTTCACATGTGCCTCGAGAAAAAAACCGTCCTCGTTAAGCGGAACCTTTAACATTTGCGCCAATTCTCTGTTTTGCTCTGGCGCGTTTATGGATACTGCCAGAACAACAAAATCTGCATTAATCACAACCTGTTTCCCCAGGATTGGGTCAATAGTTGTTACGTGGAGCTTACTATTTGGATTTTCGGGGTCGATGAGTTCTACGGTGGGCTTATTGTCGATGTCATATCGCAAGAAGATGACCCCACGATCACGCGCCTCACCAAAGTATTGCTCCTTTAACCCGTAAGTACGAATATCTCTGTATAACACATAAATATCGGCTGCTGGTCTCTCTCGCTTCAATACCAAGGCATTCTTGATTGCCTGCGAACAACACAGACGACTACAGTAATCTCGTCCCTCCTCACGGGAATTCACACACTGTATCATCACAACATTTTGCATCGGTTTTCCAGTAAATACACCATTGTGTAGCATCTTCTCAAATTCCAGTTGAGTGACTACCCGTTTGCTTTCTTTGTAACGATACTCCTCGGTTGGATATTCCCCTGCACCGGTAGCAACAATCACAACACCATGTTGCAGTTCCTTAGGTGTACCACCCCGATGCAATGGAACAACGGTTGTCCTGAAATTTCCGATATAGCCATCAATTGTTTTAATTTCTGTGCCGGTATAGACTGTGATTAGTTTATTATTGTAAATATTTTCGATAGTTTTCTCAAGCAATTGCTGTGGTTCGCTATCACCGAGAGAAAACTGGATGCTCCTGAGATTTCCACCGAGTTTTTCTTCCTTCTCTACAAGGAAAACCCGATAGTTTGTTTCTGCAAGCGTGAGTGCAGCTGTCATTCCAGCCAGTCCACCGCCGATAACCAGCGTTCTCGGATCGATGTCCACAGGTAACTTTTGAAGCGGTGTCACTCCCCTGGCTTTAGCAACACCCATTTCCACAAGCTCTTTTGCCTTTTCTGTGGCTAATTCCGGCTCATTCATGTGCGCCCAACTGCATTGGTCTCGAATGTTTGCCATCTCAAACAAATATTGATTGAGTCCCGCTTCGCGGAGAGTTTCGCGGAAGAGCGGCTCGTGTGTCCTCGGGGTACAGGCAGCCACAAGCACTCGATTCAGGTTGTGCTCCTCGATGCGCTGTTTGATTGTTTCCATACAATCCTGTGAACAAGCATAGAGAAGATCCTCAGCATACTCAACATTTTGAAGCGATTTTGCATATTCGACCACACCGGGTACATCCACTACGCCTGCTATATTTATCCCGCAGTGGCAGATAAATGCGCCAATTCTGGGTCTATCGCCTACAACATCCCTTTCGGGTGGGAATTCTTTTTTGGAAACCTTTTTCTGTCGCTTTAATCCGAGAAATCTTGCCGCGCGTGCTGCCACACCTGAAGCTGACATAACTGATTCGGGAATATCTTTGGGACCACTAAATGCCCCACATACGAATACACCTGGTTTACTGGTATCCAGTGGCTGGAAATCAGCTGTCTGGCAAAAGCCGTAATCATTTAGCTTGATATCGATACTTTCTGAGAAATCCAATATGTCCTTCCGTTGCTGAAGTCCTACAGAGAGTACCACCAATGAGAAATCGCGAGTGTCCCTTCCACCATCCTGGTGGGCAAAATGCAGCCTCAAGTCGCCACCGGGCAGCTCGGTTATCTTTGCCACCCTCGAGCGAATAAATTCGACACCGAATTGCTCATCTGCACGCCTGTAATATTTGTCAAATTCCTTACCGAAAGCCCTAACATCCATAAAGAATATGGTAGCATCCAGACCCTTTATATGCTCCTTTGCAATAATAGCTTCCTTGATGGCGTACATGCAGCAAACCGACGAGCAGTAATTTCTACCATTTTCCCTGTCCCTGGAGCCGACGCACTGGATAAAGGCAACATTTTTCGGCGGCTTGTCGTTTGCCGGGCACACGACATGTCCCATCTGCGGACCTGACGCGCACAGCATACGCTCAAATTCGAGTGAAGTCACCACATTGAGGAATTTCCTATATCCGTATTGACCATACACAATTGGGTCGAAAGCATCTATGCCCACAGCTAAAATCACCGCTCCGCAATCGATGTCGATTTCCTTATCTGTATCTTCGAAGTTTATCGCCTCGGCGGTGCAAGCCCTTTCGCAAAGCCCACATACTCCCTTTGTTATACGCAGACAATGCTCAGCGTCAATTGCGTAGTTGGATGGAACACTCTGGAGGAAATAGCGATAGATAGCCTTGCGGGTTCTCAATTCCATGTCGAATTCGTCCGTAACCTTGGTAGGACACTTTTCCTCGCAAAGCCCACAGGCAACGCATTTGTCCGGGTCAACATATGTAGCACTCTCTCTTATTTTGCATGTAAAATTGCCTGGCTCTCCATTAATCGATATCAGCGATGAATTCATATGCAGAGTGATACCGGGATGACGGGCACATTCGCTCATCTTGGGCGAGAGAATGCATAAAGAACAGTCATTTGTGGGGAAGGTCTTGTCCAGCTGAGCCATGTGCCCACCAATGGAAGACTTCTGCTCAATCAGGTGCACATCCGCACCCATCTCAGCCAGATCAAGGGATGCTTGAATCCCTGCTATCCCAGCACCTACTATTAATATTGATTTGTTTTTATTAAACATCAGAATTTCCAAGGATTTCTATCTTATATTTAATTTTTACGCTGTTTATAAAAAAATATTTTTTTTGGCAGGGTTTGGGCCCATTTTTTTTATTTTTTCCGTATACTCTGTAATTACATTTGCAAATCTTGGACCCTCTGATGCAGATATCCAGGAGAGCCTTAACCTATCTGACTCCATTCCTAAGGTTTCAAAAACCTTTCGTACACAAGCGAATCTTCTACGAGCATAATAATTTCCTTCCTGATAGTGGCAGTCTCCGGGGTGGCATCCTGCAATCAATACTGCATCTGCTCCTCGTAGAAACGCCGATATAACGAAGAGCGGATCCACTCTACTTGAGCACATAACTCTTATGGGTAATAGAGATGGTGGATATTGAAGTCTACTCGTCCCAGCAAGGTCGGCCCCAGCATAAGAACACCAATTGCATAAAAATCCTATTATCCTTGGTTTAAACTCGTCCTTCATCTTTCAATCCTCCACTTCAGTAAACTCGTCCTTCTCAAATTTATTAAGAGGAATTGCCTCCTCCACATCCTTTCCCGGGATGTAATTAAATATCTTCTGAACTTCTTCACCCACCTTTAAAAAGATAGTTGAAAGCGGAATATCAGCTGGACACACATCCGTACACATTCCACAGCCCACACAGGAAACACTTACATGAGTTAACCTTCCAAGATGATAAAGCACTGTGTTTGGGGGCACCCTCACCCCTCCGCGTTTTTTAAGCTCACTTTCATATGTGGAGGGTTCGTTTTCATAATCTCGTGAGTCAAAGTCACACAATACACAGTAACAAATAGGGCAAACTCTGCTACACCCATGGCAACCTATACACCTTCCGAAGGTCTCTACCAAACCCGAGAGACCCAAACCTTCAACATTAATCTCCTCAAAAAGTTTTCTCTTCTCTTCTTGCCTCTTACTACGGAGATTTTTAACTTCTTCTGTCTCAAGTTCTCTCTCTACAAGTTCTCCATCCATACCTTCTATAAGTTTTTCTGCTTTCTCAGTATTAAGGAATATTTCACAGTTTTTATCTATATCCTTTTCCCCAATTAAAGCAACAGTCATATCTGCTGAGTAAGGCATAAAATGCTCACAAGCCTTGCATATTGGCCTTGTATCTGAAATAACATTACCTTTTTTTACATCCTCTTCGTATTCCGGTAGTTTTTTACTGATATCTCCATTCACGGACATTTCAAGTGGATAGGTCCCAGGACAGGTGGTTGAGATAAATATGAAGTTTTCCAGGCTTCCCTGTTCTCTTTTTACGAGTTCTATAAAGGCTCGAAGTTCACAAGGACGTACCACCGCTGCAATTGGTTCTGCAAGATGCTCTTTCAATGTAAGACGGGACAATAACTTACCAGCATTTTGGGGCATCAAAGGAAACAGTGGTAAGGCATCTTTAAGCATATCTGCATCGGTGATAAGTGAATAGCTAACCGTGCCATTCTTTTTTATCTTACATAGGGTAAAAACTGCTTTTACCCTCTTTTTCTCCAAAAGAAACTTGAGTAGTTCTCTCAGACCTTCCTCAGCACTTCTGCTCAATTTCAAAACACTTGACACTTTATTCTCCCTTCTAACTTCATTGAACCTTTACAGAATCAATTTAGTATTATGAAAACCCTAACCACAGATCTGCTTACCGCATGCAGGAAACAGTTTACGATTTTACCTTATCTCTTTTTGCAAGGCTAAAGCCTTGCCCTACACTTTCATCTATCTTCCCTTTTCTCTCATGGACTCTCTACTTCGTGGAACTCATCATCTTCATATACTCTCATGGGGAGAGGTTCTTCGATGCTTTTACCCGCAATGTAATTAAAAAGTCCCTGAGACCTGTCAGCTATTAAGCTAAAAATTTGTGCGACTTTGATAGACATGGGACAGGCATCTTCACAGGCGCCGCAACCCACACAAGAAAGAGCCATGTGCGACATCCGTCCCAAATGAAAGAGGATTTTATCGGGAAGGAGACTGATGTTTCCCTTACTTTCTGCTCTCATTAAATAATCATCCGGAGGGTGTTTTACTTTATCTGAATCAAAGTAACACTGACGACAATAGCAGATAGGACATACACTCTGGCAGATATGGCAATTTATACAATTGCTGAATGTATCCAGTAGTTTATCAAAACCCACAACCGTGGATTTCAATTCTTCCTGAACCTGTGCCCTCTTTTTCTTTCTCTGCTTCAGAACTTCATCCACACCTTTTTGCCAACGAGACAAATTTTCATTTAGGGAAAGGCCAAGTTCTGCAAAAATAGCTTCAGCTTGAGTACTATGCGGTATAAATAAGATGTCTTCTCCTTCTGTGCCCAATATTCCTATATGAAGGTCTACAGCATCTGAATCAGAAAATCTATGACAGATCGCACACGCCGGACGCACGGATTTATCGGGCTTAGGTTCTTCATCCACAAAGTGCTGTATGACTTTCTTAAAAACGTCAACACCTCTCTTCGGGTCTTTAAGCCAATCTTTCAGGGGTAGAGCACCCGGGCAATCCATCGAGATAAGGAATATATTCTCTAATTCTATCTGGTTTAATTTGGAAAGCTCAATAGCTGCTCTAATCTCGCAAGGTCTCATAATAGCTGCAACCCTTTTATTTACTTTGCCTCCTTTTGTTACACTGGAGAGTGCTTTAGCACCCTGCACAGACATAATCGGAGGTAAATAATAGGCGCCATCAAGCAGTGATTTATCCTGAGCAAGAACCCATGCATAGGAATCACCAGCAGGAACCATCATGGGTATAAGAATGGCGTCAAATAATTTCTTATCTATTGTCTCCCTCAGAAAACTGAGAACTGTTTTTTCTATATTATCTTTTACTTTAATTTTTGCTACCTTCATTTACTCTCCCCTTTCCATCTTCTCTCTTTTTATCTGAGTGCTTCTACGACCTCTTGATGAATCTGCGTGGCTGTAAAGTGTTTGAGACTTATTGCACCAGACGGGCAACTTGCCACGCAGTTTCCACATCCTCTACATAAAACCTCGTTTACTACCGAGACCCTTTTTATCTCATCGAAGTAGATGGCACCATAGGCACAGACTTCAAGACAGGTCTGACACCCGATGCAAAGCGCCTCAGAGATTTCAGAAGTTCTTACTTCAGGTTCTAATTTTTTCCCGGGAATTATAGAAGAGAGAATTTTTCCTGATACTGCTCCCGCTTGAACTATTGAGTCTGTGATATTCTTGGGTCCCTGTGCACAACCCGCTATAAATATTCCTTCCATTGAAGTAGAAACTGGACCAAGTTTTTCGTGCTCTTCTTTAAAAAAGCCCTTCTTATCCTGAGAAATCTTTAGCATTTCAACGAGTTTGGAAGTATCACTACTCGGCTGGATAGCGGGTGCAAGAATTACCATATCAACTGAGAGACTTTGCTTTTTCCCATCTTCGGTTTTGTATTTTATCACCTTTTCTTTTACTTCAATCTCCCTGGCGCGGATGAAATCAACTCCCATATCCTTGGTCTCTTCGTAGAACTTTTGATAAACCTTACCTGGAACTGTGAGTTCAGAGTAGAGGTTGGATACTCTAACATCCGGGAGTCTCGCTTTCAGATACCTTGCAAACTTGAGAGAGTAACCGCAACACACTGCCGAGCAATATCCTTTTTCCTCTCGTCCTACGCAATGGATAATAGCAATAGATTCTGGTGATTGACCATTTTTGAGAAGTATCTTCCCATCGAGGTTCATCCTCTCGAATTCTAAAGCAGTATACACATCGTCAAATTTACCATATCCATACCCGGGGATTTCCTGGGGGTTAAATAAATCAAACCCGGTAGCCACTACGACCGACCCAACCTTGATTTCGAGCTCTTTTTCTTCTCCTGTTTTTACCACTGCAATAAAATTCCCCAAAAAGCCAAGAACCTCTTTAACCTCACTATCTGTGTAGACTTTAATATTTTTATTTTTCTCTACATCCAATATCTTCTGTTCGAGCAGTTTACTTGTGGATTCCATACTGGGAAAGAGTTTTTCAAATTCTCTCAATTTCCCTCCCAGATAGGAAGTCTTTTCCACCAAATAGACCTTCCTATCCGATCCAGCAAGCAACAGGCTCGTCTCAATTCCAGCAATGCCACCCCCAATTACCAGCACATCGGGATTACAATCTATCTCTCTTTTCTCAAGTGGTTGATGATAGGGAATTCTCCTTAGAGCTGCTCTTACATATCTTATTGCCCTATCAGTAGCCTTCTCTTTATCTTCTATAATCCAGGCGCACTGCTCACGTATGTTAACGAGTTGAAACAGGTGGGGATTTAGACCAGCTTCCTCACACACCTTCATAAATGTTGATTCATGTTGTTTTGGTGAGCAAGCAGCGATTACCAGCCTTGTTAATCCGTG
>JAGMCL010000144.1 GCA_023129165.1 Caldifarciminota bacterium
TTGGTTACCGGAAGGTTCCAATATTAAAAGGACTCTCTCTTAAAATCCATAAGAATGAGTTTCTTGGTATAATAGGTCCAAATGGCAGCGGGAAAAGCACGTTACTTAAAACTATTTGCTCTATCCTTCGTCCATGGAAAGGTAGTATACTACTTAATAATAGAGAACTCTCTCACATGACAAGTAAAGAGATTGCAAGACTAATAGGTTATGTGCCGCAGACATCTTCTTTTGCATTTCCGTTTACCTGTGAAGATGTTGTCCTAATGGGGAGATATGCACATAATGGGAATAAGAAAGAGGATTACGAGGTGGTTAAACGTGTAATGGAATTAACAGATACCTGTGCACTTAAAGATAGAAAAATAAATGAACTCTCTGGAGGAGAACTCAGAAGGGTTATTATTGCAAGAGCATTAGCACAGGAGCCAGAGATATTAGTTCTGGATGAACCGACTGTACATCTCGATATAAATCACAGTATGGAAACATTCAAACTTTTATTGGAATTAAAATCAAAAGGGATTACTATTATAGCAGTACTTCATGATCTTAACATCGCATCTGAATACAGCGAAAGGGTTGTAATTGTAAATGACGGAGTAGTCTTACGTGATGGACCACCAGAGGATATAATCACTGAGAAGACAATTAGAGAAACATATGGTACAGACGTAAATATAATAAAAAATCCCATATCTCATCTTCCACTCGTACTTCCTTGATAGAAATTTCTAATATAGCTTTTTTTTTCACTTGACAAAAATACTATTATAGGGTATAATAATTATATAAACCTCTTTTATAATAATTTCAATGATGAAAGATATAGACAGGACAAAAGACCAGCTAATAAATGAATTGGATGAGCTTCGTAAACGAATTATCAAATTGGAAGAATCAGATGCCGAGCTCAAGCAAGGGGTAGAGAGATTGAGAGAATCAAAAGAACAACTTAGGACTATTTTTGAAGCTGCACAGGATGCTATCTTCACCAAGGACTGTGAGGGACATTATACTCAGGCAAACACCGCCTGTGCATCCCTCTTTGGTATAACTACGGACGAAATGATTGGTAAAACCGATTTTGATCTGTTCCCACCCGATATTGCACGTCATATCAAAGAGGAAATAGACCGAAAAGTGCTCGAAAAAGGAGAGGCGGTCTCTGTTGAGGATACGAAACCAACAGCAGGTGTTATGAGGACGTTTCATGTAATCAAGGTGCCTCTTCAAGATAAAAATGGTGTAATCGTAGGACTTTGTGGAATCGCCAGAGATATCTCAGAACTCAAACGTTCAGAGAGGGAGTTACAAGAGAGCGAAGAAGAGTTAAGGGTAGTTTTTGACGGTGTCAGAGATGGCATAGTTTTACTTAATATGTCAGGTAAGGTTATTAAAATTAACAAAAGAATACCGGGGCTTGGTGGATATACCGAAGAAGATATCGTTGGAAAGCGATTTAACCTTTTTAAGATGTTTCCTGCCAAAAGCATGACAAAAATGCTCTTTGCCTTTAATAAACTAATCCTTGGTCAGGAGGTACCCCCAACTATGGTTGAATTTTCTACCAAAACAGGAAACAAGCTGGATATCGAAATCCATGCCAATCTTTTAAGAAAAAAGGGGAAATCAGTGGGAATTGTTGCAGTTATAAGAGATATTACCGAGCGCAAGCGGGTAGAAAAGGAATTAAAGGCAAGCCACAAACACCTCAAATTAATCAATAAAATTTTAAGACACGATTTAATAAATGATATAACAGTCATAAAGAGTGCACTGAGACTCTACACTAAATCAAAGGATGTGAAATATTTGGAAAAGGCAGACGAGGGCATCAACAAGAGCGTAGAATTAATAAGAAGAATGGGGGAGCTTGAGTCCTTTATTTCTTCTCACAAAGGACTGAAAACCTATGATGTAAAAGAAGTTGTTGAAGAGGTAAAACAAGATTACACATCGACAGACCTGAACATAGAAGGCAATTGTAAAGTTCTGGCAGATGATGCTTTTAATTCAGTTATCGACAACATTATAAGTAATGCAGTAGAACATGGAAAAACTGATAGAATAGATATAAAGATAGAAGCAAAGGGAAAGTTATGTGAAATAAGGATTGCTGATTATGGCATTGGAATTCCTGATAAACTAAAGGAGAAAGTCTTTGAGGAAGGTTTCAAATATGGTAAAACCGGTCATTCGGGTCTTGGATTATTCATAGTAAAGGGAACCCTTCAGAAATATGGTGGAAGCGTGCATGTTGAGGACAACAAACCAGTAGGCGCAGTTTTTATACTGCAGTTAAAGAGAGTAAGGTGAAATATTCGATAACAGGTTAAAGCAAGAAGAAATTCACACAGCAAATTCCATCTTTAGTTATCAATCCCATCTCTCTAATGCTTCATTCCCCTTGATCTTATTGCGGGTTATATAAGGCTACATCTTTTTTTACTTGACATTTTTGAATTTTTGTTGTATATTTAGAGAATGAAACTATGGAGAATTAAAAAAACAAGCGATAATACACGTCTTAAAAAGAAACTCAGGATATCACTCCCACTTAGTATAATCCTACAACAGAGGAATATCAAAGAGGTTGAAGAAGCAAGGCAGTTTCTCTTTCCCAGCATTACACACCTAAACTCCCCTTTTATATTTCCTGATATGGAAAAAGCAGTTGGCAGGATAATTGAGGCAGTTAAAAATAAGGAAAAGATACTCATATGGGGAGATGAAGATGTTGACGGAATGACTGCAACGACTCTTCTCTTCTTTGTATTACAAGACCTTGGTGGTAACGTATCCTATTGGATACCAAGAAGAATCACTCACGGTATCGGGCTTTCCAGAGAACGTATAGATATTGCATATCAAAACGAAGAGACATTAATAATAACTGTCGATTGTGGCAGTTCCGATGGTGAAACTATCATATATGCAAAGGAAAAAGGAATAGATATTATAGTAACAGACCATCATGAGGTAAGACACCTCCCTAATTCATTTGCATTCTTAAATCCAAAAGCCTCTCCCTATCCTTTTAAATATCTTGCGGGTGTTGGTGTATCTCTTAAGCTTGCCTTAGCACTGACAGAGCATATTCTTGGTATTAACACCCAAGAATTTTTCCGTATTAGAAAGGATCTAATTCCACTAATTCTACTAGGTACTATATCCGACCGTGTCCCTCTCCTGAATGAAAACAGAGAATTTGTAAAAAAGGGTCTCGAAACTTTCCCAAAATCCAGGAAGCCTTTTATTCTGGCTATACGAGATGTCACTGGTATTGATGAGCCAGTTGTAGAAGAAATATTTGAAAGAATTATCCCTGTTCTCTCTGCTGGAAGAGGTATGGAGACTGAAAACCCTCTTATGAGATTTTTCCTGTCAAATTCGGAAGATGATTCCAAAGTGATTCTTAATAGCCTCGTAACTGCCCAGCAAGCCTTCGAGGAGGAATTTGATGTTGTATATAGAGATTGTGTAAGAAGAATAGATGATAATGGCTTAATTGTCTTAGATGACCTTCCACTACAGTTTTTGGGTTCCTGTGCATCCAGATTAGTTAAAGAAACAGGACGACCTTCGGTGCTTATAGGATATAAATCAGGGGATGTCTATATAGGAGAAGCAAGGGCACCCTCCGACTTTAACCTCGTAGAATTCTTCGCTAAAAACGAGGAATTATTCATAGATTTTGGTGGGCATAAACCTGCTGCTGGATTTTCCATAAGAGGTGATCAATTGGACTCCTTCAAGAAAAATGCATCAATAGTAGAATATGAAAAGGATAAGCAAAAGAATGATGTAATCGATATCGATGTGGTTGTTAATCATAAAGAATTATCATCTGATTTTTATAAGGAACTTATGTTACTACCTCCATACGGTGAAGGTAACCCAAAACCGATTCTTGCTGTAAAGAATATTAAATTAGATAAGGATAATACAGGTTATAAACTTTTTGAATACCCAATTACTGTACGAGGTACTATTATGACTGACAGGCCCATTGATATCGCATGTTGTATAAACGATAGAGGAATATTGAGGATAGAAGATTGGCGTGAAGTATAATATTGAAAGTTAATCTATTGTTTGGTTTTTGAAAATAATCTATGTCATAAGGGGGAAATGTGAAGGCGGTTGTAAAAACAAGACCAGAACTCGGGGCTGAATATCTGGATGTCGAGATACCAAAACCCGGGCCAAGAGACATAATAGTGAAGGTTAAAGCAACATCTATATGTGGAACGGATGTACATATATATGAGTGGAATGATTGGGCAGACAATAGGATTGGAAGTACAAATCTTCCACAGACCTTAGGACATGAGGTAGCTGGTGAGGTCTGTGAGGTTGGCAACGATGTAAGAATGGTTAAGGTTGGTGACTATGTATCTGCTGAGACGCATATTTATGATCCCAGAGATATTACTGCTCTTTTAGGACAATTCCACATAGGCGAGAGGATGAAGATTCTCGGTGTTGATACCAACGGTGCATTCGCTGAGTATATAAGGATACCTGAGAGTGTATGCTGGGTAAATGATGATACAATACCGCCAGAGATTGCATCCATACAGGAACCTCTTGGGAACGCAACCTATGCGGTTCTTGGTGAAGATAACGATATAGCGGGTAAGAGTATGGTTATAATTGGAGATGGTCCTATAGCACTTCTTGCAATTGGTGTAGCAAGAGTTTGTGGAGCCACTACTATATTTCATATTGGTAAATATGACCTAAATATGTCTATAGGCAAGAAAATGGGTGCAGACTATCAGTTATATGCCAATAAGGAGCTTGACAGGGTAGCTTATGTTAGAGACCATACACGGGGTTTTGGTGCAGATATAGTCCTGGATATGGCTGGTTCTCAACTGGCACTTGATGAAGGTTTTAAAGTATTGAGAAAGGGTGGACGATTCACGGCTTTTGGTATACCATCAAGGTCACCTCTCCCGATAGACTACACTAATGGAATAGTGTTTAAGGGCTCCCAGATTCATGGAATCTCCGGAAGAAAAATGTTTGATACATGGTATAGAGTTAGAAACCTTCTATCATCTAAAAGATTGGATGTGAATCCAGTAATAACCCATATTTTATTGCTCGAGGATTATAAGAAAGGTTTTGATTTGATGATGGAAAGACCAAGAAAATCTGCAAAGATCGTACTATTTCCCCATAAAGATGGATACGAAAAAGCCCTGGGAAGAAGAAAACAAATAAGAAATGAATAATTTACTCTACAACGCTACGACTCAACGATTTATCCCGCTTGCCCTGTAAAATGTCTGACTATTTCATTGGGTAGCATATTTCATCGGGACTCAATAACTTTGTCTATTGGCTTTTTATATTATTAAGGAACTGTCAAAAATAATATGTCCGAAGGATCCGTATGGAAAAGAATATGAAAGTAAAAAATGTAGGGGTTCGATTTATCGAACCTGCAAGGTAAAGCGAAAATGTAGGGGTTCGATTTATCGAACCCGCAAAAGAAACGGGTCGGATACCCGTCGGCCCTGCCTACCGGCAGGCAGGCGGCAGGCAGGCGGCAGGCAGGCGTCGGGCAAGAATCCGACCCCTACAAGAATTAGGGAGGCAAGCAAAAAGTAGACAACTGCTTTTAAAATTTGGGGTTATTCGTTAGATAACGAATTAGAAGAAAATAGGCAAAAGTTTTTGACAATACTATTATTAAACCTGGGAGGCCTTATGTATGGCAGGATAAAAGAGGACCTGAAAAAGGAGCTCAGTGTGTTAAAAGAGCAAGGTCTATATAAGGATGAGAGAATAATTACATCACCTCAGGGAGCTGAGATAGAGGTAAAGGGTGGTAAAAAGGTTTTGAATTTCTGTGCAAACAACTATCTCGGGTTAGCATCTGATGACAGAGTAACTGAGGCAGCCAAAAAGGTACTCGATAAATATAAATTTGGAATGAGTTCTGTAAGATTCATCTGTGGGACACTGGATATCCATAAGGAACTGGAAGAAAAGACTTCAAAGTTCCTTGGAATGGAAGATACCATACTATACGCAGCCTGCTTTGATGCAAATGGTGGATTATTTGAACCCTTTCTCGACCGTTCCTGTGCAGTAATATCAGATAGGTTGAACCATGCATCAATAATAGATGGCGTAAGGCTTACAAAGGCTCAAAGATTTGTATTTGAGCATAACAATATGGATGACCTTGAGAGGTGTCTGAAGGAAGCACGGGACGCCAAATACAGGTTAGTATGTACTGATGGTGTATTCTCTATGGATGGAGATATTGCAAAAGTGGGTGAGATATGCGATCTTGCAGATAAATACGATTCTTTAGTACTTGTAGATGATTCACATGCCACTGGTTTCATAGGTAAGACAGGCAGGGGGACCCATGAATACAGAGGCGCTATGGGAAAAGTAGATCTGATTACCACAACATTTGGGAAGGCTCTTGGGGGAGCATCTGGTGGATGTACCTCTGGTAGAAAAGAACTTATTGAATGGCTGCGCCAACGCTCAAGGCCTTATCTGTTTTCAAACACTCTACCACCTGTCGTTACCGGAGCAACTATAGCAGTACTTGATATTCTTTCAGAGACAACTGAACTTCGTGATAGGCTTGAAAATAACACCAAATACTTCAGAGAGAAGTTGACTGAAGCAGGCTTTGATATAAAACCCGGTATTCACCCTATAATTCCAATTATGTTTAGTAATTACGAAAACGATGCAAAACTCGCTCATGATTTTGCAGATGATCTATTGGAACAGAATATATATGTCATAGGCTTTTCCTTTCCAGTAGTTCCTAAAGGCGAGGCAAGAATAAGGGTACAAATCTCTGCTGCACATACTAAGGAGCATCTTGACCGCGCTATAATTGCCTTTGTAAATATTGGGAAGAAACATGGCGTAATTAAGTGATTTCAAAGATTGTTTTAATCGTCTAAAAACATTGGGTTGCCTTTTCTTTACAACAGGTATGTGAGAACGGATTCCACACACTTTAGGAGTTTATTAATTATGATTTTTATCGCAATATTATTTTACATCATTCCCATTCCTGAGGAACTCGTATTTGATATCAGATATGGTCCCTTCTCAGCTGGGGAGATAAGGCTGTATATCGAACAAATAGACACAATCTATAAAATATCCTGTACAGAAAAAACCAAAGGCCTGATGTCTGGAATATACAGAATCAATGACAGGTATGAAATCTGGGTTGATTCAGCTTTCATACCAATACTATACGAAGATTGGATAGAAGAAGGTGGTTATAAAAGGCATAGAAAGATAGAATTCAATCACGAACAGGGAGTAGCAGTATATCAAGATAAATATAACTTAGAATTACACAGTAATGCAAGAGAGATATTTTCACTTATCTATTATACAAGAACACTCTCAATTTCTTCTGGTGATACCCTTAGATTGTGGCTTCATGCTGGCAAAAAGAACGCTGAGATAGTAGTTCCTGTAGCAGAAAAGGTGTTTGACGGAGAAACCTATCTCGCAGTCTCTCCAGAGGTAGGAGATATAAAGGTTTTTGGGGGCAAGGGTTTAACCCTGTATTATGACAGAGATATGGTTCCTGCACGTTTTAGTATTGGTCTCTGGTTTGGAACTATAAGTGCTATAAGAAAAGAATTAAATTAATCGAGGTTACTAATGAGCACTAACCATACATATATACTTGCAATAAATCCTGGCTCTACATCTACAAAGGTCTCAATGTTCTCGGATGAGGAACAGATAAAGGCAATTGTAATAAGATACAGCAGAAATAAATTTAAAGATAAACCTATCCTTGATCAGGTTGAGATTCGATTGAACGATATTATAAAAGAAATAGAAAGCTGGGGAATTAAACCGGATGCAGTAGTTGGACGTGGGGGACTTTTCAAACCCCTTGAAAGTGGAACCTACAGAATAAACGAACGGTTAATAAAGGACATTCATGAGGGTAAATTACAGGGACAACATATATCAAACATAGGCTCGATTCTGGCATATACCATTGCAGACAAATTTGGAGTGCCATCATTCTTTGTTGACCCTGTTTCAGTTGATGAGTTTGAGGAGCTCGCAAGATTCTCAGGGATACCCGAGATAAAAAGGTTCGCTCTCCAACACACACTTAATATTAAAGCCTGTATAAGACGTGCAGCAAGAGATATAAATAGGAGCCTGGATGATATAAACTTTATCGTCGCTCATATTGGAGGAGGTATCTCTATATGTCCTGTAATGAAGGGAAAGATAATCGATGCAAATAATGCTATACAGGAAGGACCATTTTCCCCTGAACGCTCCGGTGTTCTTCCTATATACTCGTTTTTTTTGCTATGTACATCTAACAAATACAGCAAATCGTTTTTAAAAAAGAGATTGGTTGGGGAGGGTGGATTGGTTGCATATCTCGGGACCAACTCTGCGGTTGAGGTTGAAAAAAGGATTGAGCAGGGCGACGACTATGCAAGACAGGTATACGAAGCAATGGCGTACCAGATTTCCAAGGAGATCGGAGCTATGGCAACAGTGCTCAAAGGAGAGGTAAATTATATCCTACTAACTGGCGGAGCTGCAAACTCGCAGCTTTTAACCAAGTGGATAAAGTCAAGAGTTGAGTATATAGCACCCGTTCTTATATATCCTGGAGAGAACGAGATGTTGGCAATGGCTCAGGGCGTTTTGCGTGTCTTGCGGTGTGAAGAAGAGGCCAAGGAGTATAAATGAAGCCAGACCTCGATAAATTAAAACGTATCTCAATAAAGGATAGAATAAATAAGGTAAGCATCTCTCATCTATCGCATACCATAAATAAAGAGGATACTGTGGGAGATTTCATAAACAGTCTCCCGGACATACTTCAGGTAAGAGAGCTCAAGAACCTTGCAAGAGAATTGTTAAAGATTAAGCATACAGATGGGAAGATTCTCTGGATGATGGGTGGTCATGTTGTAAAATGTGGACTTTCACCCATAATCATAGACCTTATGAAAAAGGGGCTGGTAAACTTTGTGGCGATGAACGGTGGAGCCTCTATACATGACTTTGAACTTGCCTTATTTGGTGAGACATCTGAAAATGTAAAAGAGGGTCTTGATAAAGGTATGTTTGGCGTTGTAAAAGAGACTGGTATTCTTATGAACTCTGCTTTATCAGAAGGTTGTGGTATTGGCAAGAGCCTTGGTATGAAAATAGAAAAAGAATCTGGTAAGTTCAGAGATATAAGTATCCTATGGAATGCATACAATTTGGATATACCAGTTACAGTACATACAGCAATAGGAGCGGATATAATTCATCAACATCCTGAAATGGATGGTAAGGTCTTCGGAGAGGAAAGCTTAAATGATTTTAAAAAGATGATTGGATTTTTACCATCAATTGATAAAGGCGCTGTTATAAATCTCGGTTCGGCAGTAATTCTTCCAGAGGTTTTCCTGAAGGCACTTAATGCATCAAGGAATCTCGAAAAAATGCCCAGAGAGTTTATAAGAGCAAATTTCGATATGCTGCCCTCGTATAGAGAAATAAAGAATGTCGTTGAAAGAACAGGAACCGGTAAAAAATTCATTATTGTCGGAAGACACGAGATTCTTATACCACTATTTTCTGCTATTATTAAGTGTATGAAGTAAAACTCACTATATGAATTAAGTCCTGTAATTATTCCAATTAAATAGCCTTTTGAACGGTAGTAATTGGTATGAGTAATAGACTTTAGACTGTAAAAAACCGAAAATATTAAGAATTAGATTGCTATACTCATTGCATTCGTTACAGAGGGTTATACGACTCCCAATGACAAATATAGAAGTTTTCATTGCGAGGAGTTAAGCGACCTGCCTGATTCCTGTTTAGTAAACAAAATGTGGTAGGCGCAAGCTTTAGCTTGCGTACATAAACCATACATTGACAAGCAGCGGGCTTTAAAAACAATCTCATCAGGTTCCTGTCATTGCGAGGAGTTGAGCGACTTACCTGACTCCTATTTAGTAAACAAAATGTGGTAGGCGCAAGCTTTAGCTTGCGTACATAAACCATGCATTGACAAGCAGCGGGCTTTAAAAACAATCTCATCAGGTTCCTGTCATTGCGAGTCCGTCGCACTTCTTGACGGACGAAGCAATCTCATCTCTTTGGAAATTATTAACACCCATAGGAGTTGTAACCTTTAGCAGAAGTAACAATCTTTAATCTGTTAATAAAGGTTTAATTTTCATTTTTTTAACACTCTAACGGAGGGAAAACATGGTATATGCCGTTATACTGGCAGGGGGAAAAGGAGAGAGATTCTGGCCAAGCTCAAGAACAAAAAGACCAAAACAGCTCCTTCCTCTCGTTTCTAATAAAACAATGCTTGAAGAAACAGTAGATCGCATTCGTCCCATAATTCAACCAGAAAATATATTGGTTATAACAACCTCAGAATTACGTGATGCAATAAGAAACATTCTTCCGAACCTTAAGCATACCGACATACTTTTAGAGCCTTTTGGAAGAAATACTGCTCCTGCAATAGCCTATGCTGCCTTACACATATATAATAGAGACAAGAACGCAATTATGATATGCCTTCCGGCAGATCACTATATTAAAGAAAGTGATAAGTTCTTAAAGTCAATCAAAAAGGCGGTATCACTTGCAAGAAAGAACTGGCTTGTCACCTTTGGCATACCTCCAGTGCGTCCTGATACCGGATACGGATACATAGAGGTAGGCGAGAATATAGAGGAGGGTGTATATAAGGCTAAAAGTTTCAAAGAGAAACCAACGAAGAAGAGGGCAGCAGAATTCCTGAAGGAGAAGACCTTTTTGTGGAATTCAGGAATGTTTGTATGGAAGGCTGAGGTTATAATAGAGGAGATCAAGAGACATGTCCCATATATATCTGAAAAACTATTCACCCAACAGCCTTTGGAACAAAATGAACTTATTGAGGCTTACGATAGTCTACCTGCGATATCAATTGATTATGCTGTCATGGAACGTTCAACCAAAACTGCAGTTTTGAAGGGCGATTTCACCTGGGATGATGTCGGTTCCTGGCTATCCTTAGAGAGACTTATGGGTAAAGATAAAAATGGGAACACAATTTTGGGTGAGACATTTATCGTTGATTCAGAGAACTGCATTATCTCGAATGAGAATGGTATTACTACCCTCTTGGGAGTTTCTAACCTTACAATAGTAAATACCAAGGATGTGCTGTTTATTTGTAGTAAATCCCATACCGATAGGATCAAGAAATTCATAGAGTTAATGGTAGAGGATGAGCGATTAAAAAAGTACCTGTAAAATTTTCA
>JAGMCL010000145.1 GCA_023129165.1 Caldifarciminota bacterium
CGGTGGAATAGCATACCTGAGATGCGTCGATAAACTTGATGAACTAAAACTTGAAGGAGACGAGAAGATAGGAGTCAATATTATAAAAAAGGCACTCTGTGAACCAGCAAGACAGCTTATAATAAATGCAGGCGAGGAACCATCAGTAATACTTGATAAAATTAAAAAGAGTAAGGAAGAAAACTTCGGATTTGACGTTGAAAAATGCATTTATACTAATATGGTCAAGACAGGAATCATTGACCCCACAAAGGTTACCAGGATAGCACTACAGAACTCATCATCAGTAGCTACACTCCTTATAACTACAGAGGCTATGGTATCTGAAAAGAAAGAGGAGGAACCTACACCACCTGCAATGCCTCCTGGTGGCATGGGTGGTGGATACGGATATTAAGAGTATACTATAAGGAGGTTATAATATGCCCACGTACGACTATGAATGCACACTCTGCAGTCACAGATTTGAGAGATTTCACGGAATGACTGAGACCATAGAGGTTTTTTGTCCTTTATGCGGTGGAAAGGCAAAAAAGTGTATTTCGAGTATTACAGGTTTCATTCTTAAAGGCTCAGGATTCTATGTGAATGATTATAAGAAGAAGGAAAAGGGTGAAAAAAGGGAGAAAGCGAACAATGGACAGAAAAAGCCAGCGGATTGATATAACTAACCTCGTTTATTATTCGCATGGTTTCTAAATAATAGTTCGGTTATATGAAGATGGCATATTAATAACAGTAGATTCAGATATTTCTGTTATCCTTATAGACAATATTAGTAAAGGGGGTCTTGCAAGACCCCCTTTACTATATATTTATCCAATTCAATCCAACACCTGTATGCCCATTTAAAAGCTATGCTTAAATAACGATCACCTAAAAAGATAAGCTCGAATGTCCTTTTTAAAAACATTTTCCAGGTAGTGTCAAATAGAATATGAAAGTGAAAATGTAGGGGTTCGATTTATCGAACCCGTAAAAGAAACGAGTCGGATGAATCCGACCCCTACAAGAATCAGGTGGAGGCAAGCAAAAAGTAGATAATTACTTTAAAAACTGTGGTCTATGAAAAATTAGTTGAGAGATTTTTTGACAATACTTATTTTTTAGAAAAGGAGATTCATATGTTATACAAAGATGCCGGGGTAGACATAAGCAAGACTGATTCTCTAATCTCCTATTTAAAGAAATTCTCAAGCGAGATCGGTAGATTTGGTGGAGTCTTTCCACTTGATGATAAGATGTTGGTATCATCTGTGGACGGTGTTGGTACAAAACTACTTGTTGCCATCTCTCTAAAAAGACATGACACTATAGGTGAAGACCTTGTAAATCATTGTGTAAATGATATACTCTGTGAGGGAGCAAGACCTCTATTCTTTATGGATTACATCAGCGTTAGCAAACTAAGGAAATCTATATTTAAGAGTTTGATTTCAGGTTTGGTAAGAGGGTGTATGAACAATGGGATTGTCCTTTTGGGAGGTGAGACAGCTGAGCTCCCATCATTCTTTAGAGGTGATATTTATGACCTGGTAGGTTTCATTGTTGGTATTGCAGAGAAGAGAATAACAGGCAATAATATAACGGAAAAGGATTTGCTCATAGGATTACCTTCAAATGGTTTGCATACAAATGGATTCTCTCTTGTGCGAAAGATTATAGAAGAGAAAAATCTATCTCTTAAGAGTTATCAACCAGAGTTCGGTCATACTATTGGCGAGGAACTTTTGAGGACACACCGCTCATATCTCAGTGTTATATCTCCATTTCTACCTCCTTCTTCATCTCCCTGTATTATAAAGGGAATGGCACATATAACCGGTGGAGGCTTTTATGGCAATATTAACAGGATTGTCCCTGAGGAATATGGAGTTGTTATTAAGAAGAGCAGTTGGGAGGTTCCTCCAGTTTTCAAGTTTATAAAAAAGATCGGCAATGTACCAGAAGATGAGATGTACAGAGTTTTTAATATGGGTATAGGTATAGTGTTGATTGTAGATAGGAATTCTGCTGGTTTCGTTCTTGATAAGGCAGAAGAGGGTCTTGTGATAGGAGAAGTGAAGAAGGGAAAAGGGGTATCATTAATATTTTAATCTTGACTAATCTGCTTTTTTGTAGTATAATAAAGGTGGGAGATTACTAAACAGTTAACGTTTTGAAAGGCACTTATGATAAAAAAAGATAAAATATTTCACAATCTTTATAATGTATGGTTTATAAAGAAAAGATTAAGGTAATAAATTCACTTGGGCTTCATGCTCGCCCTGCCTCTATGATTGTCCAGGTAGCAAGTAAATATGACTCTGCGATTACTTTAAAGAAGGATGATGTTAAGGTAAATGCAAAGAGTATAATGGGTGTCATGCTGCTCGCAGCAGAGAAAGGGTCGGAAGTAGAGATAGAGGCTATCGGTGATGATTCTAAAGAAGCAGTAGTTGCAGTCAAGGAGCTTTTTATTCGTAAATTTGATGAAGAATGATAAGAAAAAGGAATAAAATATTAAGGGGTATTCCATCATCTCCAGGTATTTCGCTCCAAAGAGTAATCCTGCATGAGGGCGAAGAAAACCTAATTTTTAAGTACGAAGTAAGCGATGTTGAGAGAGAGGAAAAGATATTTAATAAGGCCATAGAACGTACAAAGCAAGAAATCATTGCAATCAAGAAAAGGCTTAAAGCCATTACTGATCCATACAGTGCGAAGATATTTGATGCACAAATACTCTTTCTCGAAGATAAAGATGTGATATTAAAAACCATCAATAGCATAAAAAGGGGTAAAAATAATGCAGCATGGGCGTTTAACCACATTGTACATGAGGTAGCATTATCTTTACATAGTGACCAAAACGTCTTTTTCAGTGATAGGTTAGGAGAAGTTGATGATGTAGTGTCGAGGGTTATAAGAAATATTGGTGGAGAGAGTTCGGGTATATGTGATGGGATAGAGGGTGAATGTAATCTGGCGGCACACAGTATTGCCCCCTCTAACATAGCCCTGTGTCCAGGCAAAAAGGTGAAAGGCATTGCGACTGAAATGGGAGGAAGGACCTCTCATACGAGTATAGTCGCCAAAGCATTGGGAATGCCAGCAGTGACTGGTGTTCAGGATTTGTTGAAAAACATACAAAACAATGATTTCATAATTATAGATGGTTCAAGGGGAGTTGTGGTTATAAACCCGAATGAGTCTACACTAAAGACATACGAGGAAAGGGCACGTAGATATAGAGACTATGTGAAAGGCCTTGTCAGTCTTTCAGATATACAGCCAACAACAATTGATGGTCATACAATAGAACTCTCAGCAAATATTGAGTTACCATTAGAGGTCAAATCTGCTATTGACTTTGGAGCAAGAGGAATTGGTCTCTTTAGGACTGAATTTTTGTTTATAGATGGGATTCCATCTGAGGAGGAGCAATTTAAGACTTATAGGCATTGTGCTGAGATGATAAAACCTAATTCAGTTATAATAAGGACTGTTGACATTGGAGGAGATAAACTTTTTAACGATGCTTCATTACGTGATACAAATCCATTCCTTGGCTGGAGAGCAGTAAGAGTATATATTAAAGAGAAGAGTATATTGAGGACACAACTCAGAGCTATGTTGAAGGCTTCTGCTTATGGAGATATAAAAATTATGTTCCCTTTTATTTCGGCCATCGAAGAGATCAAATCTCTAAATGATATATTGGGAAAGGTAAAAAGAGAGTTAAAGAGAGAAAAAATTAAATATGATGAACATATCGAGGTCGGTATTATGGTAGAAGTACCTTCTGCTGCTATTCTTGCCCAGGAGTTTGCAAAGGAGGTTGACTTTTTCTCTATTGGTTCAAATGACCTTACTCAGTACACTCTCGCTTGCGATAGAGGTAACCCGAGGGTTGCAGATCTCTTTAGACCATTACATCCTGCCCACTTGAAACTTATCAAAAACACAGTAGATGCGGGTCATTCACAGGACATCTGGGTAGGACTGTGTGGAGAATTGGGGGGTGAAACTTTGGCAATACCATTACTTTTAGGTCTGGACCTTGATGAATTATCTGTATGCCCAACCAGGATACCTGAGGTAAAGAGTATAATAAGACATCTTACACTTGGTGAGTGCCACGAGATAGCATCTAAAGCCCTTTCTATGGCCAGTGCCATTGATATAGAGAAATATCTCACTAATATACTCAAGGAGAAGCTCAAGGATATGGATGAAATATTGGCTGAGATCTAAAAAACAATGTTCCAAAGTTACAGTATATCATTAAAACAACTATATTGAATATCAACAATTTTTATTTCAACAAGAGAGTTTATTGATTGGTACAACATTAAATTTTATATTTTCGGAATTTTTTTACAGAGAGTTATGAATATAGATAACCAGAATATGAAGCAAGTTTTAAGAAATTTCCCTCAGCAGGTCTTAGAAGGTATAGATATAGGCAAGCAGGCATTGATTCCTCGGATCGGTTTTAATAATATCATCTTCTGTGGCATGGGTGGTTCTGCAATTGGTGGGGATATAATGGCAAGTATTGTTAATTCATTACCAATTCTGGTTTCACGTTCATACGATATACCAAAATGGATTGATAAGCAAACTCTTGCATTTGTAGTTTCTTACTCTGGGAATACAGAAGAGACACTCGCCGCATATGAAAGACTTGTTGAAACGGGTGCAAATATAATTCGCATCACATCAGGTGGTCAGCTTGCAGAGAAAAAATACGGAGCCCTCGTAAGGATTCCTGCAACAGGACTTCAACCAAGGTGCGCAATTGGCTACCTGTTCTTCTCTTCCTATATGATCCTCCAAAGACTGGGAGTTGTAAATGATGTTTTAGATGAGGTTATAAGTATAATAAAAACCCAGGCTAAAGCACTTGAGAAAGAAGATAGTATTGCATATAATCTTGCCTCCAAACTTGTCAATAGACTCCCTATAATATATACATCATCCCCTCTTGAATCTGTTGCAAGAAGATGGCAGGCACAATTTAACGAAAACTCGAAGATTCTGGCACACATTAATATATTCCCGGAACTCAATCACAACGAGATAGTAGGTTTTGGGTCACCATCAATCGATAATTTAGTTATAATATTAAGAGATAGATGTTTCAATTCGAGGATTAAAAAAAGAATTGATATAACAAAAGAGATCTTTTCCTCCTTTACTTCAGGGATAGAGGAGATATACTCGGAGGGAGATTCACTACCCACGAGAATCTTTTCACTCATATATATAGGTGATTGGACAAGTTATCATCTCGCCATGATGAGAGATATAGACCCCACACCAGTTGAGAGGATAAAGAATCTAAAGGAAAGACTAAAAACATGAAGCTTATACTGCCAGTAGCGGGTGAAGGTACAAGACTTCGACCTCATACATATAACCTTCCAAAGGTATTAATCCCGGTTGCAGGAAAACCTATGATCGGTCATATCATTGATGAGGTTCTTTCTTCCATTAAGATAGAAGAGATAATATTCATAGTCGGTCGATTTGGAGAAAAGATAGCTGAATTTATTGAGGAAAATTACGATCTAAAGGCATTCTATTTTAAACAGGTTGAACTTCTTGGACTGGCACACGCAGTCTCACTCTCAAAGGATAGGTTCAAGATGGGTGAACCCACATTTATAATTTATGGAGACACACTATTTCATGCCAACCTGAAAGATGCAGTAAGAGATATAGATGGGTGTATCGGTGTAAAAGAGGTGGAGGATCCAAGAAGATTCGGAATTGTGGAGCTTGAAAATGGTTTCATAACCAGACTTGAAGAAAAGCCTGACAACCCAAAGACTAACCTTGCTACAGTGGGTGTAAACTATATTAAAGATACGAAACACCTCTTCACTGCAATAGAACAGATTATTAGAGGGGGAAAAAGGACAAAGGGAGAATTTCAACTTACCGACGCCTTTCAATTGATGGTTGAGGATGGTGCAAGACTCCAACCTTTCCTGATCGATGATTGGTTTGACTGCGGTAAACCTGAAACCCTGCTCACCACAAATAGAATACTTCTTGAAGAAAATGTGAATTACCAGGAACAGATAAATACTATTATAATACCCCCTGTATATATTCACCCCAAAGCAAATGTAGAAGGCTCAGTAATTGGTCCATTTGTGTCTATATCAAAGAATGCCCATATAGTATCGTCAATTATTACCAATTCGATTATATTTGAAGATGCCTATGTTGAAGGACTCGTTCTTGATTCGTCAATAATAGGAAAAAATGTAATATGTAAGGGAACATTCAAACACCTGAATGTTGGTGATACATCAAATATTGATTTGTGAAATGTCAACAATTGTTAAGTCAATATCTAAGAACCATCAATAATACTTAAGAGTAACCAAGGGTTGTAATTGATAAATATAGCGTAAAAATAATAATAGACTCCTGAAGACATCGACCAAGTAAAATAATCAGGCGATTTGGGGGATAATCATACGTTGAAAGGGGGAAACATGCCAGACAACCGATTTCTTACATCGGAATCAGTTACCGAGGGACATCCTGATAAGTTATGTGACCAGATATCCGATGCTGTTTTAGATGCGATAATAAAAGATGATATCAAAGCAAGAGTCGCGTGCGAGACATTTGTCTCTAAAGGACTTGTTGTCGTTGGGGGTGAAATAACAACAACTACATATATTGACGTAAATCAACTTGCAAGGAATGTAATAAGGGAAAGCGGATATACAAAACTCGAATATGGATTTCACTACGCTACATGTGCAATACTCAATACAATTGGTAAACAATCACCTGATATTGCACAGGGAGTTGATATAGGTGGTGCAGGTGATCAGGGACTAATGGTAGGTTATGCCAGCAATGAGACACAGGAACTAATGCCCATGCCAATAGTTTTTGCCCACAAACTTGTTAGGCAGCTTGCATATGTAAGGAGGCAGAAAATGATACAGTGGCTTGGTCCGGATGGCAAGTCACAGGTGACAGTCGAATATATTGATGGTTTACCTAAAAGAATTGAGGCATTGGTTGTTTCTTCTCAACACACCGAAGAAGTCCTCGATGCCTCAGGTAAGCATATGAAAGAGGAAGCCAAAGACGAGATTAAGGAGAAGATTATAAATGTAGTTATACCTGATGAGCTAATTGATAAAAAAACGAAAATATATATCAATCCAACGGGTAAGTTTGTAATAGGTGGTCCGCAGAGTGATACAGGGATGACTGGAAGAAAGATAATAGTTGATACTTATGGTGGTCTTGCATCCCATGGAGGAGGAGCATTTTCAGGTAAAGATCCAACAAAGGTTGACAGATCTGCATCATACATGGCAAGATATGTTGCAAAAAATATCGTTGCTGCAGGACTTGCTGCAAAATGTGAAGTGCAGTTTGCATATGCAATAGGAGTGGCAGAACCATTAGCTGTAAATGTAAATACTTTTGGAACAGGGAATATACCTGATGAGGAAATATTAAAACGTATTAGAAGAGTGTTTGTTTTTAACCCAAGGAGTATAATAGAAAAACTGGATTTACTTAAACCAAAATACAAGAAAACCGCATGTTATGGTCACTTCGGTAGGGAGGAGGATGGATTTACATGGGAGAAAAAGGATATGGTGGATGCATTGAAAGAGAGATAAAATTTTTCATTTTTAATTTTTGATATTTGATTTTTTATTGGGGGGAGGTATGCGGAGAGTTATTTCATTTGAGTTTCTCATAATAGTTATTGTGGCAGGACTTGTTGCCTGGGTGGCTATACAGAACTACTCAAAAAGAGAGGTATCTTTTGAAGATAGACTTATAGAAAATATGAAGATGTTAAATGAGGCACTGGATGAATATAAAAAACTAACAGGTGGCGTTTTGCCATCTTGTCTAGACATGCCTGTTTCGTTGATTACAGGAGATACACTCTCGTTGAAATCAATAACAGGTAAACTTGACCCAACACGTGGATTGGATTTGCAAAATGATACTATGTCCCTTCTTTATGGGAAGGAATTTGAAAACCCATATAACCCAAGGGCAATTGCTGTAATGACTGCTCAGGATTCCCTTGAACCCAAGCAGCCAGGTATTGTCTATTACATTCCGGTAGGGATTATGGGTGATAGATGTATGAAATGTAAGATTGTAGGCAGTGTCAGGAGAGGTTATGTAGAATTTGAATTGCACAACTACAGTGATAAGTTCTAAAATATTTTTCTTTAACAGATCACTATCTTATTATATAATCTTCACTAATTATATTGTTCTTTATTGATGTATGTAGGCACGAATTCAATTCGTGCTGAATACATTCGCACGGTTAAAACCCTGACTGCCGTCAGGCAGGTGTGCCTACAACCTTTATACCAATACCGATAAAATGCGATTGCTTCGTCCTTTACACTCCTCGCAATGACAACGCTATGCTTCTGTCATTGCGAGTCCCGATTTTCATCGGGACGTGGCAATCTCATTCTTGATATTTAATTTTCTTCAGTTGTTTCTTTATTAAATATAAAAACAGGAGGACTAATTGAGTAATAAAGAAGAATACAGATTCTCTACCAAGAAAGGGGTATTAGCAAGAAAGATACTCCACCTCTTTACTATTATAGTGCCTATATACTACATTTTCGGTAGTAGGGCGAACTTAATAAGAGTTTTATTTCCACTTACTGCCATTCTTATAATCGTTGAGATAATAAGATTGTATATAAAACCAGCAAAAGGAATATTTTTAAAGGTCTTTTCCTCTATGCTCTGGAAGGAAGAGAGCAGGGCACTAACATCTGCCACAAGATGGTTAATCAGTGCATCAATCGTATGTGCCTATTTCCCGAAAGACATAGCCATACTTACATTATTTTTTGTTGCTATATCAGATACAGCTGCGTATACTGTAGGTTCTTTGTTCGGAAAAACTCAGATATTGAAGGGAAAGACTTTAGGAGGAACACTTACTTTTTTGGTAACTGCTTTAGTAATCTCTATATTCTCACCACTCCCCTGGATTATATCTATTACAGGTGCTGTTGTCGCCACATTGGTTGAACTCATACCAAAATACGATGATAATCTATCAATACCCATCATAACTGGTATAATACTCTGGATAATGTGCTGGTTGATTAAAATACCTGTATAGAGTTTATAAAAGTATAGAAGTTCAACCTTAATGCCTAACCCTAAAACTGAAAATTTTTGAATTTTTAAGGTTGACCCCAATTGTTAGATATATGCCTAAAATTCCCAATACCATATTTGGAAACCACATGGACAGCCATGCAGGCACTACAGTTCTATCTCCTAATTCCTCACCACCTATAAGACATATATAATAGAATATAAAGAAGAGTAGTGACAGACCAAATCCTCCTGTGGCTCCTCCTTTTCTCACCCTCATAGCAAGTGGTGCACCCATAAGCACAAAAACTATACAGGAGAAGGGAATTGAAAACTTCTTATGATATTCTACCAGAAGTCTTGCAATCTCCCTGTTCTTTGCAGGGTCTGTTGGGTTCTTCGCAATAACATCTTCTATACGTTTCCGCAGTGCCCATCCAGATAGCTCTCGATCTCCCCTGTAGCTCCTCTCTTTTCTTATAAAGGCAGTATCTAAAGGAATTGTTATCGTGTGCTGTTTAAAGCTAATCTTCCTGTACTTATTAACATCCTGTGGGTCTGTTTCATGTATTTCACCATTATAAAGATTTATATAAACATAGTCACCTCTACTCTCTACATGTCCTTCCTTTGATACTATGGTTCTGTTTGTTGTCTTTTCATTTATCGTAATATCATAAATACTCGATGTCTTTGGGTCAATGTCTCTCACAAGTATGTCGTAGTTCTCAAAATCACGAACCAAAACCATTGCCTGCAATCTGAATGCTGGTTTCTTCTGAGATATATCAATAGTAAGATTCTTCAACCTGTGGTTTGAGTTTGGTAGAATGTTATTATTGAACCACACCATGCCTGCTGTAATAAATATTGATACAATAAGTGGGGGTAATACAAGTGTAAGTGGATTTCTTCCCACTGCCCTTATTGCAACTATCTCAAAATCAGATGAAAGTCTCCCAAAGCTCATCAGCACTGCAACCAGAACAGCCATTGGAACTGTTAATGCAATCAGAGAAGGAAGTGCCAGCCATAACATTGATAAAACAAGACCTCCTGGAATACCCTTACCCACAATATCCCAGACCACCACAAAGAGCTTATTCATAATGAGAATAAACGTAAGGAAGATTAGACCAATAAAAAAGGGGGCAATATGTTCTTTTAGTATGTAGCGGATTAAAATCATAAAGAAAGGAGCCTGATAGATAGCCAGTTACTACACGAGGAAGGCACAAATTTTTTAAATTATGTGTGTTATTCTACTACAGCTTTCTTGTTTTATCATAGCAATCTATACATTATCAAGTATATGCCCCAGTTTAGTCTTCTTGGTGTAAAGATAATTGCGGTTTTCACAACTTGGTGAGACTTCAATAGGAATCCTCTCTGTTATTTTTAACCCGTATCCTTCAAGCCCAACTATTTTCTTTGGGTTGTTGGTTAGAAGTCTTATAGTAGTAAGCCCTAAATCAACGAGTATCTGCGCACCTATTCCATAGTCTCTTAAATCAGCAGGAAATCCAAGCATCTCATTCGCTTCTACTGTGTCAAATCCTTTATCTTGAAGAGCATATGCCCTGATTTTATTGTACAGTCCTATTCCTCTCCCCTCCTGCCTCATATAAAGAAAAACACCTATTCCCTCATGCTCAATCATCTCCAATGCCTTATCCAATTGCTCACCACAATCACATCTCTTTGACCTGAAGACATCGCCAGTAAGACACTGTGAATGAACTCTTACAAGAACATTCTTTTTACCTCTCACATCACCCTTTATAAGAGCAAGGTGATGATAATTATATATCATAGATTCGTAAATATAAAGAGAGAAGTCTCCATATTTAGTCGGAAGTTTGGTTTCAACCAGACGGGTTACAAGCTTATCCCTTGTTATTCTATATTTTATCAGGTCCTTCACGGTAATGAGAGCAAGACCATGTTTTTTCTTTATATCTAACAATCTTGGTAATTTTGCCATGGTCCCATCCTCGTCCATTATTTCACACAGCACACCAGAAGGATAGAGACCGCTCAACCTCGCAATATCGCATGATGCCTCTGTATGTCCTGCTCTACGTAAAACTCCTCCCTTTGTATATGCAAGAGGAAATATATGCCCCGGTCTCACAAGATCTGATGGTTTTGTATCCTCATCTATGAGAACCTCTATTGTATGGGATCGATCATATGCTGATATTCCTGTCGTAATTCCTCTCTTTGCATCGACAGATATCATGAATGATGTACCCATCTTTGATGTATTATCCCTCACCATATCTGGAATATCAAGGGAATAGAGTCTTTCCCGTGGAAGGGCTACACAGATAAGACCTCTACCTTCTCTCGCCATAAAATTGACAATCTGTGGAGTAACCCTATCTGCAGCACAGATAAAATCTCCTTCATTCTCTCTATCTTCATCATCTACTACAATTATTACTCTCCCCTTTTTTATCTCCTCAATTGCTTCTTTTATAGTATTAAATTCACTCATAATTGTCCTTTTAAAATTACAGAATGTTCACCCAAGAGTTTTCTTATCTTCGTAAGGGTCGTTCTCTTCGGTGATATCCTTAAATCCTTGCATCTCGCAGTCGTATAGTTACCATTTTCTTCCATTCTTAAAAAAACCTCCTTCTCTCCTGGTGAATCCTCGAGTATAGCCTTTAATTTTAACATTGTCTCTTCTGTTAGTCCAATCAGGTTAAGTCGTATCTCCACGCTACTTACAAGCTCATCCCTCACTTTAGATAACTGGATTATCTTTTCTGCACGAACATTCCTCTTTTCCCCAAATACCCCAATTCTTCCCTTTATGAGAACTGGTGAATCCTTATCGGGTATCTGAGCTATTTGAGATTCGCCAAAAAATACTGCATCAAACATTCCCTCAAGGTCCTCCATAGTTAGAATTAATAGAATGTCTCCCCTTCTGCTCTGTTTTTTTCTTCTCTTTGCGATTATCCCAGAAAGAACAACATCTCTTTCTACTGGCAACCCTGCTAATGAAGACGAAGTTGCTGTTGAGAATGCATCTATCTCATCCAAATATCTATCTAATGGATGTCCTGAAAGGTAAAATCCAAGAGAATCCTTCTCAAAGGTTAGACGATCTGTAGATGTAAACTCTTCTTTCTCTTCTGTAGCAGAACTCTTTTTAAATAAAGACGACTGACCAATCTTGCCTGCTCTCCTCTGGGTTTTGCTGAGTTCATATAGCAATTCCTTTCTGTTTTTATTAAATTCATCAAACACCCCAGATTTAATCAGGCTTTCTATTGCACGTTTATTAACCGCTCGTAAGTCTATTCTACTCAAAAACCCTAAAAAATTCTTATAATTACCCACATTGCGTGTATTGATAAGCGACAGACAGGCGTTTTCTCCAACATTCTTTATGGCACACAATCCGAAGCGTATACCCTTACCCTCAGATGAGAATTCATATAAGCTTTTATTAATACTTGGAGGATAAATATCAATACCAAATGATGCAGATTCTTTTACAAACTGAGAAACCTTCTCAGAAGACAGAGACTCATTTGTAAGTGTTGCTGATAGAAATTGCTGGGGATAATGTGCTTTAAGGTATGCTGTTCGGTATGATATAAGGGAATAACCAGCTGAATGCGATTTATTGAATCCATAACCAGCAAACGGAACTATTAGGTCAAATAGCTTGTTTGCTACCTTCTCAGAATAACCTCTCTTCAATGAACCTTCTACAAATGCCTTCCTCTTCTCATCCATAACCTCTGGTAATTTTTTACCCATTGCCCTTCTCAGAATATCCGCCTCTCCTAATGAAAATCCTGCTACTATTGATGATATCTGCATTACCTGCTCCTGATATAGTATAATACCATATGTCTCTTTAAGCAAAGGTTCCAAACTTTTATGCATAAAAGATACAGGTTCCTTTCCATGTTTCCTCTTTATGAAGCTATCTTTTGTAAGTCCTCCAAGTGGTCCTGGTCTATATATTGAGATTACAGCCATTATGTCATTAAAGGAGTCAGGTTTTATCTTCCTCAAGATATCCTTCATACCATCTGACTCAAGCTGAAATATACCATTTGTTAAACCCTTCGAGAGCAGATTATACGTCTTTTTATCATCAAGAGGAATATTCCCTATGTCAATCTCATTTCCCTCCTTCTTTAGTATCTCAACAGTATCTTTTATAATCGTTAGGGTACGAAGACCAAGTATGTCTATCTTAAGAAGACCGAGTGCATCTATTGCCTTCATTGGATACTGAGTTACCAGTGAACCATCTGGCATACGGTAAAGTGGTACAAACTCTGTAATCTCCTCTGGTGCAACAACCAGACCTGCTGCGTGTACTGAGGCATGCCTTGTAACACCCTCAAGTCTCATCGCCAGTGTAAGGAGCCTCTTGTACTCATCCTTTTCTTTTATTATATTTTTAAAATCAGCATTCTCATAGGCATCTCTAAGGTTCATTCCAAACGGGATTGTCTTTGCTATTCTATCCACTTCAGGAAGAGATATCCTTAGCACCCTCCCGACATCTCTTATGGCTGCCCTTGCAGCCATCGTTCCAAATGTGATTATCTGTGAGACATTCTCCTCTCCATATCTATTTTTTATATACGATATAACCTCATCCCTCCTTGTATCGGAAAAGTCAATATCCACATCAGGCATAGCTGCCCTCTCGGGATTTAGAAACCGCTCGAATATGAGATTATATTTAAGCGGATCCATCTCTGTAATTCCAAGTGAATACAACACCAGGCTACCCACTGCAGAACCACGACCTGGACCCACAGGTATACCATTTTCCTTTGCAAAATTAACAAGGTCAGTAATTATAAGAAAATAACCAGAAAGACCAAGTTTTTTAATAATACCTAATTCATAATTAAACCTTTGCTCAATTGTTTCATCAAGTTTGGTGTACCTTTTTCCCAATCCATCCCTTGCGAGTTTCTCAAGATAGCCATCTGAGGACTTAACTCCTTCTGGCACAGGGTAACTTGGAAGCTGTACCTTCACAGTATCAAGGTGGAGATCGAGATTACACCTTTCAGCTACATCAAGCGTATTCTTAATAATCTCTGGATGATCTGAGAAGAGCTGCTCCATCTCCTCAGGAGAACGAAAATATAACTCATTCGATTCGAACCGTAATCTGTCTTTATCCTCGAGGTCCTTTCCTGTTTGGAGGCAGAGTAAAATATCGTGAGCCTCATGGTCTTCTTTGCTAATATAATGACAATCGTTGGTTGCTACACAGGGAATACCAACCTCCTCTGAAAGAGTAAGGAGTCCTGCATTAACAATCTCATTTTCCTTTAGACCCAGCCTCATAAGCTCCAGATAAAAATTTTCCTTGCCAAATATATCAATGTACTCCAGTAACACATTCCTCGCTCCCTCATAATTTTTATTAAGTATATGCTGTGGAATCTCACCCTTGATACAGGCAGACATACCAATGAGCCCTTCACTGCAACTTCTTAAAATCTCCTTATCTATTCTTGGTTTATAATAGAAACCCTCTTTAAATCCTATCGTAGAAAGTTTGATGAGATTCTTGTATCCCTTCTCATTTCTCACAAGGAGGATTAAATGATAATTTATCTCCTTTCCATCATGGTCAAATCTTGATCTGGGTGTAAGATAAACCTCTTCCCCTATTATTGGTTTGATTGCTGCATGCATAAGCTTCTTGTAGAACTCTATACACCCACACATATTGCCGTGGTCCGTAATTGCCAGCGCAGGCAGTTTATACATCGAGGCAATCTTAACAAGGTCATCTATCTTACACGCCCCATCAAGGAAACTATACTCTGTATGGAGATGAAGGTGAACGAAGTTTGCGTGTGGCATAATCCTATAATTTTATTAGATAATTATAAAAAACTGATACTAAATTATCACTTATTACTTTATGATTCATCAAATAATACATGGTGTCAGTCAGTTTTTTTAAATCCCCATGTTGTTTTTTAGGCAGATTGCAAGACGTTGGCGTTAAAATTTCCAGGTGTTTGAGCGAAGCGAGTTCTGGAAATTAGCCATAAGACGCAGTCAATCTACCGTTAAGAAAAACATTGGGGTGCATTTTCTTTGCTTCGTTTCTTTTGGGCAATCAAAAGAAATGAAGACTGTAAAACTAAAACAGCCACTAATAATGGTTTAAGCAACTATATTAATATCAAAGGTTTTATAATCACCATTGATTATCATCAATTATTGCAACGTTAATGCCCTCTCTACCTCTTTTGCACATCTAATTAGTGTTTCTTCAACTGGCATCCCACCCCTTAAAATGGGTTCAATTCCCACATCAGATAGCCGTCTCCTGCCTACAAGCCAGCCAGGTGCCCTTGGTTCAATCAATGCGTAATCTAATGATGCCCATACATCCTCTAAACCCTGAACATTCTGAAGATGCTGTTTTACAATCGGTAGTTCAAGCGCTGATTTTCGTACTGGAAGATAACCTGTCTTAATTGCCCATCTTGCCTGTATCTCAGGTGATATAAACCACTTAACAAACCTCCAGGCAGCCTTTTTCTCTTCTTTCCTTGCCTTACTAAAGATAGCGACATTCGTCCCGGCTATAATAACTGCCTTCTTCATATCCCCTGGAGGTGGAGCAAGTGCTAATTTAAAGTTTGGCTTTGCCATTTTTATAAATGAGTAAGATACAGAAGAGCCTGATATCATTACGACATTTCCAGCGATAAAGTCGTCCTGATGCTCATAACCAGTAGTCAGGTAAGCAACTCTATGGGTATATATGAGGTCGTTTATAAACCTCATTGCCTCAATTCCTTCATCTTTATGAAAAGTAGGACTTTCCTCATCTTCTGATAGAAGATTACCACCCTTTGCATACAGTATCTGTGCGAACATACTCGCACTAACAGGAAATGCTGTTCCCCATATGTCGTTTTCTCCGTCACTATCTATATCCTTGGTTATTTTTTGTGCAACCTGAAGGAACTCATTCCATGTTTCTGGAAATTTTTCTATTCCCTCTTTCTCGAATATATCCAGATTGTAGAAGTATGTTGCTACACTCTTATTGAAAGGGAGTGTTATAAAAATACCATCCCAGGTATTATCCTCGATGAACACAGGAAATATATCCAAAATCTCTTCCTCGGTCAATCCATTATTACCTCTAATAAAATCCTCCATTGGATGGATTGCATTTGCTCTCATAAGGCTTGTTGTCCAGGATTCATATACCTGAGCAATGGTTGGTGGGTTTCTAGCAAGAATTGATGCCATAATTTTCTGCGTAAGTGCCTGGTAGTTTCCCATACTCACGGATATAACATGCACATCTGGATTTTCTTCGTTGAACTCATCAACGAGTTCGTTAAGAGCCTTGCCGAGTGGACCCCCCATTACGTGCCAGAATTTTACCTCTGTAACTCCAGTATCACTCTTGTCACAGCCTAAAATAAGGGGTATTGCAACTAACAGGTATAATAATTTGAATCTCATATCGATTTTTATTATACCATAATTTTAAATCACTGTCAAGTAAAATCCTAATATTGAGTTTTATAATTCAATATTTTACATTTCCTCAAACTCTCGTAATGACAGATAATATGAAACCTTTCACTATTAGTCCGTCGCAATGACCAAAGTAGTGTGTCATTGCGAGCGAACGGAGTGAGCGTGGCAATCTCATCACTTATTGTCAATCCTTCCCAATATGAGATTGCTTCGACCTGATATTCATCAGTTCTCGCAATGACCAAAGTAGTGTGTCATTGCGAGCGAACGGAGTGAGCGTGGCAATCTCATCCTTTAATATCCTTATTACACATTATGAGAACTTCTGGGTAATAAAACTCTTATCTACCATTGCCCTTGAGGGGGTAGTCAGATTGAATTTAAGATTGTTAATATACAATATATAAGGCTTTCACCATATCATATAACCTTGGAACATTCTCCAATATTAAATTTTTAGCCCTCATAATTCTGCTAATTTAACCATCTTATCTGTATTATGAATCCTATGAAATGATAGCTCTGAAAAACTACCTTTGAGCTCTTCTGTGTAATCTTTATATTAATCGTTGTAATCAGAGATTTCTGGACCTTTGCAGAAATCTCTCAATTTTTACTTGACAATAAAACATTTAAGTAGTATAATAATTAAATATACGAGAATGGTATATTGGTGTCAGTTCTGCATTATCCATACAATCACAAAATGCTGTTACGATACTTTGTAGCTTAAAATCTAAAATTCTTATATAGTACCTGCAGGCTCATAGAGTGCGTGTATGCGTAGTATCAAATAGAATATGAAAGAATATGGAAGTGAAAATGTAGGGGTTCGATTCATCGAACCCACAAAAGAATTGGGTCGGATACCCGTCTGCCCTGCCTACCGGCAGGCAGGCGTCGGGCAGGAATCCGACCCCTACAAGAATCAGGGGGAGGCAAGCAAAAAATCGATAATTATTTTAAAAACTGTAGGTCACGATAAATTAGTAAAGATATTTCTAACATTACCAGTTTATATGAAAGACATCCTATAAAGATCATGATGTTGGATATCAATTACTTTCATATTTAAAGGCTTCTAAACTTCATACTGGATTATTAGTTATCCGTTAGCTAACGGATTGGTAATAAAAGTTGTCAGGTAAAGAGATTTGTAAATTAATCTGAGTAATTTTTTCCTAACTAAAGGTGTTGTTTAGTTAATATCTGGGTAATCAGGTATAATGAACATTATATCAGGAGGGAGATATGGCAGAGAGTGTGTACAAAATAATCGAGTTGGTTGGGACGAGCACCGAGTCATGGGAGAAAGCTGCAGCAGCAGCTGTAGAGATAGCTTCGCAGTCGTTGCGCGATCTTCGCATTGCAGAGGTAGTTAAATTAGATATGCATTTGGAGAACGGGAAGATCTGCACATACCGTGCAAAGGTGAAGGTGTCCTTCAAGTACAAGGTCAGCGACTAAAGCGTGTCGCATCCGGGCTGTCTTTGTAGAGAAGAGATAGAGGCTTGTCTTACCTCTTAATGTAGGGCAAACCCTGCCTACCGGCAGGCAGGCTTTAGGTTTGCTTATGTAAGGCTGACTTACTTGGCGGTAAGCAGGGCAGTCAGGAAGCCTTGCCCTCCGATTTACTAAAATTCCCCTCTGGATAAATCAGGTAAAATAGAACCGGGTGTCATATATACCCATCTATTGACGGGTGATACGAACTACAAATAATAGACAAAAAAATTAATACAAACTATCTAGTTAGATGTATTATTGAGAACTAATACAATTTATATTCACAGGTCTTAAAGGGATTTTCGTATCTCGTCGAGACTGGTCTTAGCCTCGGGAGCCATTTCAAAAAATTTACCCAGCTTCTCACAGGCATAGTCATCACAGTGGGCACAATCTGCAACCCCCTTTTCCCTGCAACACTTACGTATGTCACATACCTTACAGTGGTTGAAAATTCTCTCTCCTTCTGAAAGACATCCATAACAGTTAATATCCCCTGGTTTTAAATCTGATTTGTACATTTCAGACCACATCTTTGCAACTTCCTTTCTCTTATCATCGTTATTCTCTTGGGTTGCCAGAAAGGCAGGACAGCTACTGCAAGTTAATCCACAATATGCAATTATCTTATCCATAGTTTTTCTCCTTTCTTTTTAATGTTTCAAAAAAATAATACAACAACATATCCTCGATTCAAAACTATATTATAAACATAGAATCATCTTCTTATTTCAATCTAAATATTCTTATTAACAGGGATTGTAAGAGATTGAAAGAGATTCAATATAAAAAAATTTTATAATGTCTTAAATTATCTTATTTGCCTGCTTACTGCAGGTAAATCCCTGTTGAATTACATTTTATACTCTTTCTATAGGCACCATAAAACCAATCCTTTCTGAGATGAGATTGCTTCGTCGTCCGTCAATCGACGGACTCCTCGCAATGACATACTACACTCATGTCATTGCGAGTAAATCCCCCATCCTTCTGGAATTGGGGGATGAGCGTGGCAATCTCATATTAAGTATCATTTTTTATTAACAGTCTGAAGACTGTCATTCCTCTCGTTACTCCCTTTGTGTTATAAGGAAGTGACAGCGTTTACGCTGTTATAAGATGAGATTGCTTCGTCGTTTCACTCCTCGCAATGACAATGGCTTTTCCAATATTATGTAACTTTTATATATATTGACCCAATTATATTATAACACTGAATTTGTAAAATTTCAAGAAAATAATTTAATTATTTATCTCCTTATTCTCAGATAGGTATGATATACAAGCACAATGCAGCAGAACAAAATACTTGACTTTTCACATATTTTGTGGTATACTCTGGATATGCCAAGAACATTTCTACCATTCGAGAAACCCATAGCCGAACTTGAGCGTAAGATAGAAGATCTCAGGACACTCCAGGAAGAGGGTGTTGCTGACCTAAGAGATGAGATAGTCAGCCTTGAGAATAAGCTAAAATTAATACAGGATAATATTTACGGGAACCTAACACCCTGGCAGAGAATACAATTGGCAAGACATCCAAAAAGGCCTTACTTTATGGATTACATAAGCTATATAACCGATGAATTTTTTGAAATCCATGGTGACGGCTGCTTCAGGGATGACCCTGCTATTGTTTGTGGATTTGGTAAAATAAACGGTCGATCAGTGGTACTTATGGGACATGAAAAGGGAAGAAGTACAAAGGAAAAGATAAAAAGAAATTTTGGTATGGCTCACCCTGAGGGTTATAGAAAGGCATTAAAGGTGGCCAAACTCGCATCAAAATTTGGAAAACCAATAGTAAGCCTTGTAGATACACCCGGAGCATATCCGGGAATAGGTGCTGAGGAAAGGGGACAGGCACAGGCAATCGCTATAAATATTAAAGAATTTGCATACCTGCCTACACCAATAATCGTTATCATAACAGGAGAAGGGGGAAGCGGGGGTGCACTTGGAATAGGTGTCGGTGATACAGTTGTCATTATGCAGTATGCCTATTATTCTGTAATATCACCTGAGGGTTGTGCATCAATTCTATGGAGGGATGCATCAAAGGCTCCTGAGGCAGCAGAAGCATTGAAGATAACAGCCCAGGATCTCCTCGAGCTTGGTGTCGTCGATAAGATAATACCTGAACCATCTGGTGGTGCCCATAGAAAACCTGCTGAGGCTGCATCTATACTCAAAGAGTTTATTATAAATGAAATAGATAAATTATCTGTAGTGCCTGCGGAAAATCTCATTAAAGCACGTATAGAAAAATTCCAAAAGATGGGAACAATAAAATCTTCACCTTGACCCTCTTGTAGATGAACCTCTTCAAAGAAAGCCTTCACACAACTACTACTCAGATTCTCTGCCTTCTGTTTGGAGTCGGAACAAGTATTATATTAAACAGAACACTTGGACCTGCTGGTAAGGGTGAATTTGTATCACTAATTTTTATACCCCAACTTGTAATTTCATGCATAAACCTTGGACTTGCAGTCTCGGGTTCTTATTTTATAGGGAAAAGAAAATATGCTGAGGGAGATGTCTTTCGAAGTAACCTCTTTGCCTCGCTCATATTAGGTTGTCTTGGTATTTTCGCAGGATGGATTATTATTAAACTCTATCCTGGTGTTCCATCGCTTTTAAAGTGGCTTGTGCTTTTGACAATTATCCCTGGGGTATGGCTGTTATATATACCTGATTTTTTCCTGAGTAAGGACAGAATTATAGCTCATAACAACTGGAACCTCCTATGGCAAATCGGTAGATTCACACTTCTCGCTCTCTTTATTTTCATCTTACCAAATAAATTATTTGCCAGTATTTCATCAATATTCTCTTTACATCTGATATTCTTTATCCTGAGTTTTCTTTTTATAACCAAGCTGATTAATACTCAAGGCAATATTAATCTTTCCTATCTTAAGGATGGTATAAATTTTGGATATAAGGTATTTTTTGTAGATCTTCTGGCATTTTTAAACTACAGATTTGACATTCTACTTCTACGTCTTTTTTCGACCGCAGAAGAGGTTGGCTATTACTCGACTGCTATATACATGGTTGAAATATTATGGCTCATTCCAAGGGGAGTTTCTCTGGTCCTATACTCCAAGTTTATAACTTCCAGCATAAGTGAAAAAACAGCGAGAAATGCCATATCCATCACCATGTTGATTGTTATAATTACAGGCATAATATCGATATTTCTCCTAAAACCTGTTATACGTTTACTATACACAGAAAGTTTTCTACCTGCATCAATTCCTTATCTCATTCTACTACCTGGTGTGGTTGCCCTGGTGCTTCCCAAGCTTCTTATATCTGAGATTACAGGAAGCTGGGGAAGACCAGAACTTGTGCTCTGGGGGATGATAATAACAGTTATACTGAACATAACGCTTAACTTGATAACAATACCAAAATTCGGGATGATAGGAGCGGCTCTTTCATCTACAACTGCCTATATAGTTGAGACCATATTCTTCATATCAGTATACAGGAAAGTAACCAAAAAATCGTTAAAGAATATGTTTTTACTTAAAATACAGGATATAAGAAATCTCCTGACAGGAGAGACAAAGATTGTATGAAAAAGCTAAATAGATTCTTTTTATTTACTCTATTACTTCTCTCGTGTGGAAAAGAAGGAACGGATAAGAAGGCAGAAGAGCATACAGCAGACAAAACAATACAGGAATTTGAGGTTGTGGAGACTGTAAGGGGAAAAATACTATGGAGGCTTCAGGCAAAGAGAGCAGATATTTCTGGTGATACCTCACGTATAAATGACGTAAATCTCTCCTTTTATGATTTAGATGAAAAAATCTCCTCTATACTCACAGCAGACGCTGGCTATGTATTTCCCTCAGGAGATATGCTGGCAAAGGGAAATGTGGTAGTAATCTCTATGGAGTCTGGAAGAAAACTCTTTACAGAGACACTTTCCTGGAAACAGGAAAAGTATAAAATAGTATCAGATGATAGTGTGACTATATTTACAGAAGATGGAATAATAAAGGGTGATAACTTTGAGTCAAACCCAAACCTCACAGAGATTAAGATACGGGAGATGAGAGCAGTAGGTGAAGACAAATGATTTACCTATTCTTGAGTGTTTTTCTGTCATACACCGTAAAGGCTGATAGTTCTATTTACATTGAGCCTTATACCTACCTGTACGGGAATATAGAACTGATACTTGATACCATAAGAGTTCAATCAAACATGGCATTTGTAACAGATGACAGTATCAGGGTATGGGGAGACCTCACGATAACAAAGGATAACCTTAAAGTATACGGGGGAATTGGCAGATACTTTTTTGATAATGTATATTACATTGAAAACGGAATAAAGGCAGAAAAGGACAAAGATACACTAATCGCAAAAAGTGGAGTGTTCTATGAGGAAAGAGAAGAGATATATGCCAGAGATTCTCTTGTAATCTGGAGTAATGACAGGAAAATAAGCGGGGATGAAGGGCTCTATAATTTCAAGGACAAAAATGGCATAATCTGGGGAAATGTCATATTACTATCGTATAAGGATACAATAGAACTTATGTCTGATACAGTCAGAGTATATGACGATACACTCCTGATCTCAAGAAATAATATATTGGAAAAAGGAAGGTTTAGTATATTCTCAGATATCCTATATTACTACATCGATAAAGACTCTCTTATATTCCTTGGTATACCAATTGTGGTAACAGACAATGATAGCCTGAGTGGTGATTACATAGAAATTATAATGAAGGAAAATAAAATATATAAACTCCGAGCAAGAGGGAGCGTACAGGGAAGGAGAAAGGAGTAGTAAGATGTCTAACCAGCCTCTAAAAGAATTAACTTCTCCTTGTATCTCTCAATTATGTTCTTTCTTATACCCGAATTCTCTGGTCCTTGGAGATACTTATCTTTATTAAGTAATCTCTCTGCCTCATCTCTTGCTCTATAAAGGAGTCTTGTATCCATTATAAGATCAGGTGATGAGAGTTCAGGTAAACCTGATTGTCGAGTACCAAAGAACTCCCCGGGTCCTCTAATATTCAAATCCTCTTCTGCAATCTTGAATCCATCTCTTTCATCCCTTAATACAGATAATCTTTTCTCTGCCTCCTCCCCAACTCTTTGAGGTGTTAGAAGTATACAGTAAGACTTCTCCTTTCCTCTACCTATTCTCCCTCGGAGTTGATGAAGCTGTGCAAGACCAAATCTTTCTGCGTGTTCAATAACCATCACTGTCGCATTGGGTACATCTACTCCAACCTCTATAACAGTTGTAGATACAAGAATCTGTATATTACCATCCCTGAATAAACGCATTGTCTCCTCTTTCTTTTTCCCACTCATTCTTCCATGCAAAAGTCCTATATTGTACTTCTTCAACATACCAGCCTTTAACTTATCATATCCCTGTTGTGCCGCTTCTAAATCAAGTTTTTCTGATTCCTCAATTAATGGATATACTATATATACTTGTCTGTTCAAATTTAATTGTTTCCTGACAAATTCATATATATCTTTCCTATTGCCCAACCCCCTTACCCACTTTGTTAATACAGATTCTCTACCAGCAGGAAGTTCATCCAGGACCGAAATATCCATATCTCCGTACAATGTCAGCGAGAGGCTTCTCGGTATCGGAGTAGCTGTCATCACAAGCAGATCAGGGGACACTCCCTTTTTTTTCAGTGCAAGTCTTTGCATTACACCAAATCGATGTTGTTCATCAACCACACATAGCCCAAGGGACCTGAAGTCGACTCCTTCCTCTATAAGTGCGTGTGTACCAATCACAATACCGATCTCTCCTTTTCTTATTCCTTCATATATCTTTTCCCTTTCTCTTGCTTGAGTACTGCCGGTGAGAATATAAGGCATTACAGTATCACTCTTTAAGTTTTCCAAAAGTTGGGATAGGACAAAATAATGTTGTTCTGCAAGAACTTCTGTGGGCACCATAAGTGCCGCCTGGTATCCTGATTCTATCGCCTTTAGCATACATATAGTTGCTACTATGGTCTTTCCTGAACCCACATCACCCTGGAGGAGTCTGTACATCCTATATGGACTCTCCATGTCAGCAAATATCTCCCGCAATACTCTCTTCTGAGCGTTTGTAAAGTCAAATCCCAAATAATCCAGTAGACTCCTTGCATACTTGCAGCCCTCCTTGAATTTTATTCCCTTCTTTTTCTTTTCGGCTCTCCTCATCTGCATTACAATTTGAAAGAGAAAGAGCTCTTCAAATCCAAACCTATACCTTGCTCTTTTAGCTTCATATTCCGATTCAGGGAAATGCAGACATCTTACTGCATCTGGTAATCTATAGAGATCGTTTCTAATTATAATATCCTCTGGAAGCATCTCAGACATATAATCTTTATAATTATTATATCCTAATCTAACAGTCTTTCTTAAGTCTCTTTGACGGAGTCCAGATGTGAGGGGATAGACAGGTATTACTGGAAGAAGTTTAAGGTTGGGGTCAGTATCAATCTCGGGGTTAATAAATTGCACTTTCCTTGAAAAAAATGTGGTCTTACCGATTAACCCAATTTCATCTCCATACTTAAACCTGCCTTTTAAAAAAGGAGAATTAAAGAAGCCACATTCAAGAATAGCTGTGTCATCGTCTATAACAAGTGTAACTATCTCTCCGCGTCTTGAGAATCTAACTCCCTGATGAATAACCTTTCCCCAGATATAAGCCTCTTTATTGTAGACTAAATCTTTTATATGACATCTTTTTACATACCTGCGTGGGGAGAAGTATAAAAGGTCTCTTATATTTTTAATACCTAATTTGGCAAAAAGTTTAGCTCTCGCTGGTCCAACACCTTTTATATATTGTATAGAGGTATCAAGCCCTCCATGCATAGGTCATTCTCTCTTTTTGGTATATAAATGACAATCGGAATGCGGTAATCTCATTCTTTATAACATCCTTTTTTAACAGTCTAAAGACTGTCACTCCTTCTGATATTCACAGGATCGAAGATATGCGATTGCTTCGTCTACGGCTTGCAATGACAAGAGTGAATACATGTCTTTCGCACGACCCCGCCTTTGGCGTGGTGCCCTTTTGGAGTGCTGTGACCGCGTTTACCCTGTAGAGGAATACTCAACAGGGTCACAGCAATGCATTAACACGGTTAATGCACTCCATAAAATACTCTAATGGCGTCACAGTGGTGCATCAACACGGTTGATGCCTGCCTACCGGCAGGCAGGCACACTCCATATAACACTCTACGGGGTCATTGCATACCCTATTTTGTCCGGGTAATCTAAAAAAGCTGTCATTGCGAGTCACGATGACAATCGGGACGCGGCAATCTAAAGATTGTCACTCCTTCTGGTGATAATATAATCCCGTAGAATGAGTTTGCTTCGCCTACCTGCCGGCAGGCAGGTCGTCCGTCAATCCGTCGCACTTCTTGACGGACGACGGACTCCTCGAAATGACAACGATGTCTGTCAAAGTTTATACTTGTGAGCAAAACCCACCTGTTATTTTATCAGGGAGAATTTCTTAAACCTTATCATGCTTCTATTACCTATCAAAACCTCCACTCTTGCTATATATATACCTCCGGTAAGTCTACCTATTGGTATTCTTACCTGTACTGCCTCATCACCGTTACCAATTTCTCCCTCGAACTCACATTTTATGTTGCCAGCAATGTCCAAAATAGTTATTTTGACCTCATCAGCATCACCACTCGTATATCTTATCCACCCACCATCACCAAGTACGGGATTGGGGTATATATAAAACTCCTCATGTTCAAATATATTAGAAGGAATAAGTTGACCAATAGCTATATCATCAAAGATGCCATTATTCTCTGGATTTTTATGAAGCATTGGCCAGGGCATTTCACCATAATTCCATGGGAACTCCCATCCATATAAGAGTCCATCATCACAACCTGTCATAATATCAACTAAACCGTCTTTATCAATGTCACACAAGAGTGGCGTTGACAAAACTGCATCTCCAGTTGACAGAGGAAAGAAATCCACAATCTCTCCTGTGGAGCTGTAAGCTATAACACTTCCATTATCAAGTCCTATAACAATTTCATATTCTCCATCCCCGTCAATATCTCCAACTACAGGTGATGATTGTATAGCTTTATTATCGAGTTTTATTGGAAAACCAGGAGCCTCTGCACCATTTATGTTAAGTGAGTGTAGTTCACCCCCAACTACGATGATTGTATTTTCTTCAGCAATTGCAGGTGATGTGTAGAACGAATATGCCCCAAAATTTCTTTTCCAATTTATTGTACCAGAATCACTAACAGAGTAAATCCAACCATCTCCTCTTGATACAATTATACCATCTCCATACTTAACAACAGGTGAGGATGAGCTCATTTGTCCAACATAGGGTTCAAGCGCAGCCCATTTAGTATATACTGAGTCAGATATCTCTATTGCAAACAACCTTCCATCCCCGGAGACTGCATAAAGTGTACTGGCAAGAGAATCCCAGACAGGAGTAGCCCATATCCACTGATGAAGGTTTACTGGAAAACCGGGAATGGGATTACCAGGATGCTGATATCCATATAAAAATCCGTCATTACATCCAAAAAATATCTCATCCTTTCCATCAGAGTCAACATCCGCAAGCAAAGGTGTACAGATAATCTCACCATCAGTCACCTCACTCAGGTATAATATCCAATCACCATCTTCATTATATGCCCATACATCACCCTTTATTAGATATACGGAATCCTTCTCCTGCTTTAAATCCGACTTATATATAATTGGTTTCTTCTTATCCGTATCGTATAAATAGACATAGAAAGGACATACAACAATATCCTTCTTTCCGTCTCCATCTATATCTCCAATCCCTGGCGATGCAAAGAGGTTGGCATCGAGTATATTTCTCCTCCACTTCACCTCACCAATGGAGTCAACAACAGATACTACTCCACCGAAGGTAGTATGATTCTTAGTCTCTATGAGCGTATCCATTGCAGCAACGACTATATAGTCATCTAAAAGTGTGGGAGATGAGACATCAAAGAAGCTTGCACATTTAATAGGAAACCCATTTCTTTTAAAATTGAATTTTATCGAAAACCTCATTACCGTATCAGAAGAGGATACATCATAGATGTTTATATGAGAATGATTTCCTCTGTTATCATTTGTATTTGGTATGGTCTTAGGTGAGAATGACTCTTGACTACCTTCATAAAATACATCATAGGGTGACCCAAAAAAGGCAGCGTCCATATCTGTAACAAGCCAGACCTTTGTCTCAAAATCCTGAACACCATCTGCCTCCTCCATATCTACACCCTTTATATCTCCAACGTTTATCTCGTTGTGAAGTGAATCTTGTTCAACTTTCCTTTCATCTATATGCCATATTGCAAGTCCACCAGTCATTGAATCAGGTGGAAGACCCCAATCATAATCATCAAAAAAAGTGAGTACACCATCCTTCCATGTTCTGACTCCGGTTGAGTCTATATGGAGCGTAGAATCATCGGAGTATATCTCAAACTTATAGGTCGTGGTATCGGGGTTAGCATAAACGAATCTGTTGCTGATCAGGAAATATTCACTTGTATTTATCGGTACCCTATACATCTTCTTTCTTGTGCTGTCACTACCACCAAGAAAATATACCTCAACATTGGTCGAATCATTCTTTAGCTCTGTTGGTCCTGGAGGACAGCCATATCTGCTTGATAGATACTCTCTATGCCAGGCTGAAACGTTAGGTGGGAGAAGTCCGTTCATATTCCAGTTGCCTGTTCCCATAAGCGCCCATCCTCCAACTCCAATGGTATATCCTGAAACATCATACAAATCATAAAATCCAACCTGATGTCCGAACTCATGACAGAGACCTCCCTGTATAAAGGAAGGTACACCATATTTAAAATCTGACTCTGGAAATATTATACCATCCGTTATGGGATGTGTTCCATTATCAACCCAAACAGGCATGCCAAAAAAGCCATCCAGTCCTGTTATGGAACAGGAGAGTATATCATAAGGCGCATCTCCCCAGACATACGAGGACTGGTAAGAACACCCGGCATGAAAAACAATATATACATCATATTCTCCCATCCTTATCGTATCCTGCTGGTCACAGGCAATCAGCGCATCCCGAAGAAGAGTCAGCAGCCCCCTGATATAGTTAGCAGGGTCCCCGTAATAGTAGATCTGGTGCGGTAGTTGATATGCCAGGCTTTCTGCCTCTGGTCCAACAGTAAAATCTACGTAAAATCTTCCATTCGTATTCCTAAGGAAGTAATTTCTTACAAATTCTATCTGATGTTCGAAATATCTCCTTGTGTGTGGTGGATCATAGTATAAATTATGCCCAAATGAATCGGTTCCTGCATATTCGAATGGCGGGATTGGAATACTATCCTCATCAAGGGCTCTGGTCGTTCGCATCTTACCGTTTCCGGTCGCTAGTGAATCCTGAGGATTTTCCACAAACTCTACCCTTATAGCAAGAACTCTTATGGTATCAACAGCCTGTTTTCCTCTTTTTGCTCGAATCTCACCTATTATGTCTCTATATGAAGGTCGACTAATATATTCCTTTGCCTCAGGGTATCTTCTATAAATTTCCTGCATGGCAACCAGATACTTGACTGCGTTCTCTGGGTCGTACATATTCTTCAATCTATCCATCTCACTACCAGCAAATAGAATACTCGTAATTAGTATTAGGCTCAATACCTTCATATATATCTCCTTTTGATTAATTTCTGTCAGTTTACAATTCCAATACTTATTGGTATGAATTTAACGCTCATATTATACCACGCTTCTTTATGAATGTCAAGAAAAAATTGACTGCATTTACCTACCAGTAGACAGATAGATGCAACAATCGCATTTTGTAACAGCGTAAACGCTGTCACTCCCTTATAACATAAAGGGAGTAATGAGAGGAATGACAGTCTTCAGACTGTTAATAATAACGATAGTATAAATTGACAAATAACTTAATTACTTGATAACAAATTATAGATGAGATTGCCACGCTTACGCTCGCAATGACACTGAAAGACTTATGTCATTTCGAGGAGACCGAACGGACGACGAAGCAATTATGAAAAACTACCTTTGAACTCTATTGATTATACAGATTTCTGGACTTTTTTAAGAAATCTCAATATTAAGACCTGACATTAAAAAAACTTGACATCAATATGTTTTGGTGTTATAATATAAAGGTAATTACATACTTTATAAATTTAATGAAAGGTGATAATGAGAAAAGATGCAAGATTAGATAACCAGATGAGAGAAGTTAAAATAACCAGGGATTACTTACATGATGCAGAGGGCTCTTGTCTGATTGAGATGGGAAAAACAAAAGTGCTATGCACTGCGACAATCGAGGAGAGAGTGCCTCCATTCCTGAGGAATTCTGGAAAGGGCTGGATAACTGCAGAGTATGGTATGCTGCCAAGGAGTTCAAAACAGAGGGTCGAGAGGGTGCGCTTCCAGGGAAGAATATACGAGATTCAAAGGTTGATAGGTCGCTCTCTAAGGAGTATAAGCAATCTTTCTGTACTGAATGGATATACCATAATCATTGACTGCGATGTTTTACAGGCGGACGGAGGTACGAGAACAGCAAGTATAACAGGTGGATATGTCGCATATCATATTGCCAGCCGAAAAATGCTTTCCGAGGGTCTAATCATACGTTCTCCAATAATTTCCCAGTTGGCTGCAATTAGTGTTGGGGTGGTTAATGGTATCCCAATGGTCGATCTCACGTATGAAGAAGACTCAAAAGCCGAGGTTGATATGAACATTGTTTTGACAGATAAACTTGATATAGTAGAGGTACAGGGAACAGGTGAAAAGAGACCCTATTCAAGCGATGAGCTTTTAAAACTTTTATCCCTTGCTAAACCAGCCATAAAAAAACTCATAGAAATGCAGAAGTTAGCACTATCTAACGCACAACCTTAAAGATTGATATCCCTATAAATATTATCCATCTCTAAATAACAATCCTACGGTTCAATCATATCAAATCTCTTAACCATAGACCGATAAATCATATCGAAAACCCTTTCAAAAGCAATACAGTTTTATGTAAATCAGGCTTTAGAAAGGAGGGTATTTTCAATATTTCCTTCAAAATAGTAAAAAAAAGACGAAAAACCTTGATTTTATTGACTTTTAAAGAAAAAAATACTTGACAAGTTGCAAAAATTCTGATATAATAACAAACAGAGAGCACTAAAGCCAGCAAATCTAAATCAAATTTGGAAGTATGAAACATTCTTCATTTTTTATAAACTCTTTCACAAAATAGGAGGGAAATAATGGATAAATTGACACTATCCGTTATTAAAGCAGATGTTGGTGGATGGGTTGGACATTCGTCTTCACATCCTGATATTTTGAATCTGGCGAAAAACTGCATGGACCAGGCGAAGAGTTCAGGTCTTATCATCGACCACTGTGTTCTTAACTGTGGTGACGACTTAGAGCTCATAATGACACACAAAAAGGGCGAGAACAATGCCGATATACACGGTCTTGCCTGGGATACATTCGTGTCCGGAACAGAGCTTGCAAAGAAACTGAAGTTATACGGTGCTGGACAGGATATTCTATCAGATACATTCTCCGGAAATGTAAAGGGAATGGGTCCTGGTGTCGCTGAAATGGAGTTTGAAGAGAGGAAATCAGAACCTATTATAGTATTTATGGCTGATAAAACCTCTCCTGGTGCATGGAATTTTGCAACTTACAAGATGTTTGCTGATCCCTTTAATACCGCCGGTCTTGTCATAGACCCATCAATGCATGATGGCTTTAAATTCGAGGTATTGGATGTGATAAAGCAAGAGAGCATAATCTTCAATATACCTGAAGAGATATACGACATACTTGTATTTATAGGTGCGAGGGAGAGGTATATCACCAGAAGAGTATGGAGAAAAAGTGATAATGAAATAGCCGCAGTAGCCTCAACGCAGAAACTTGCTCTCATCGCTGGAAAGTATGTTGGAAAGGATGATCCAGTATTAATCGTACGGGCACAGAGCGGATTCCCTGCAGTTGGAGAGATCCTTGAGGGGTTCTCTTTCCCCTATCTTGTTGCGGGATGGATGAGAGGCTCGCATCAGGGTCCATTTATGCCTGTATCATTCAAGGATGCAAATCCGACTCGATTTGATGGTCCTCCAAGAGTGATAGCCGCAGGCTTCCAGATCTGTGAAGGAAATTTCATCGGTCCTCGAGATATGTTTGATGACCCATCCTTTGACTTTACAAGGAAGACAGTTGGTGAAGTTACAGACTATATGAGAAGACATGGTCCATTTGAACCCAACAGGTTACCTCTTAAGGATATGGAATACACAACCCTCCCAGATGTAAAAAAGAAACTTGAGGGAAGGTTTAAGAAGGAAAAGTAAACTAAAATGGCTAACACTATCAAAAAAACTCCTTTTTACAAGAGACATGTAGATATGGGCGGCAGGATAGTAGAGTTTGCTGGATTCTATATGCCTATTCAGTACAAAGGTGTGATAAAAGAAGTAGGGGCAGTTAGAAACAGAATTGGCATATTTGACGTATCTCACATGGGTGAGATAAAGATTAAAGGAAACGATAGAGATAAATTTATATCTTATATAACGACAAATGACCCCCTCACACTCGATGAATTCCAGGAACAATATTCTTCAATGTGCTATGAAGATGGTGGTATAGTCGATGATCTACTCATATATAAACTTCCAGACTGCTTTTTCCTTGTTGTCAATGCAGCAAATACAGAAAAAGACTACAATTGGATAGTGCAAAATAAAAAGGAGGATGTAACAATTGAAAATGTAAGCGAAAATACCGCTCAACTCGCTATTCAAGGACCACAGGTAGAAAAGTACTTAAATGGTCTCTTCAACGAAGATATATCCAAGATTAATTACTATCACTCGACTATCACTCGTTTTTGTGGTATAGAGATGCTGGTATCGCGGACTGGATACACTGGTGAGGACGGATTCGAACTATACTTTGATCCTAAATATGCACTGGATGTATGGGATAAACTATTCGAAGAGATTCCAGAACTTGAGCCATGCGGACTTGCTGCAAGGGATATCCTACGCCTTGAAGCAAGATACTGTCTGTACGGAAATGATATTGATAAAACTACCAACCCGATTGAGGCAGGACTCTCTTGGATTACCAAACTGGACAAGGATGATTTTATTGGAAGGACAGCGATACTGAGATTAAAGGAGAACATTAAAAGGAAACTTGCAGGTTTTGAGATGAACGATGGAATACCCAGAAAGGGTTTTGAAATTTATAAAGATAGAGAAAAAATTGGTGTTGTCACCAGTGGGGGTTACTCTCCAACTCTAAAGAAAGGAATTGGTCTTGGGTATATAGATGTACCACACCATAAATCTGGTGGGGTCGTGGATATCAAGATTGGAGAAAAATTCAAACCAGGAAACATAATAAAGGGTGCATTTTATAGGAGATTTTATGGCGGAAGTTAGAGATGGTTTGAAATACACCAAAACAGAGGAATGGGTAAAAATTGAGAATGATATTGCCATGATAGGTATTACTGATCATGCTCAGGAGGAGCTTTCAGATATAGTGGCTGTGGAAATCAAGGAAATCGGAACAAGAATCAAGAGGGGAGAATCTATTGCTACAGTTGATGCAGTCAAGGCTGCTTCTGATATATATTCACCTCTTTCTGGTGAAATAACTGAAGTAAATCAAAATGTAGTTTCGTCACCTGAACTTATAAACCATAGCCCTTATGACCAGGGCTGGTTATTAAAATTGAAGATTGAAAACCCAAATGAAATCTCTTCTCTTTTAGAGAAAGAACAATATGATGAGCGAAATTAATAATAAGTACGCACTAAAGCCGCTGGGCTGGCAGTTGTAGTTTATCTTTTTAATACACAAATCTATTATGCAGTCATTTATACCACAATCAGAGAATGCTTTGAGAGAGATGCTTGAGTCTATCGGTATTAAATCCGTTGATGATTTATTCTCAGATATCCCTGATTCCCTCAAGTTGAGATCTAAGCTACGTCTACCAAAGGCATTATCTGAATTAGAGATAGACAGACTCGCAAGGGAGATAGCAGATGAAAATATCCCAACAACCAAATTTATGTCGTTCCTTGGTGGTGGTTCATATGATCACTACATACCTGCACTCGTAGATGTAATTTCATCACGTCCCGAGTTCTATACTGCTTATACTCCATACCAGGCTGAGGTTTCTCAGGGCACTCTCCAGACACTCTATGAATACCAATCTCTCATATGTGAGCTTACCAGGATGGATGTGTCAAATGCATCCATGTATGATGGTGCAACAGCTCTTGCAGAGGCAGTAATCATGTCGATGTCAATAAACAACAGAAAGAAGGTGTTAGTTTCAGACTGTTTACATCCTCACTATATAGAAGTTATAGGTACCTATGTAGGAGAAGAACATCTCTTAAAAATTCCTGAAACCGATGGAAAAACATCGATTGATGCTCTTGAGGATATGATAGACGAAGACGTTTCCTGTGTAATTGTACAGTACCCAAATTTCTTCGGAGTTCTGGATGACGTAACATTAATTGGAAAGAAGACTCATAAATATGGTGCATTGTTTATAGCAGTCCCTCTGCCAATATCCCTTGGAATCCTTACCCCACCGGGAAGTTATAATGCAGATATCGTAGCATGTGAGGGACAGACCCTTGGAATTCCTCTACAATTTGGCGGACCTTATCTTGGTATACTTGCAGCGAGGAGAGAATACATAAGAAGAATGCCTGGAAGGATAATCGGAGAAACCCTTGATAGCAAGAGAGATAGAGGTTTCGTACTGACCCTACAGACCAGAGAACAACATATAAGACGAGATAAAGCAACATCCAATATATGCACCAATGAGTCCCTTTGTGCAATAAGAGCATGCGTATATATGGCGCTTATGGGTAAAGAAGGTATGAGAAAGGTTGGTGAGTTGTGTCTAAGGGGTGCCCATTTGCTCGCAGATAAAATAAGGGAAATAAAAGGATACAATATAATGTATGAACCATTCTTTAATGAGTTCATTGTTTCGACACCAGTAGATGCTGAAATTATCACTAAAAAACTTTTATCTAAAGGTATCCTGGCTGGTATACCTCTAAAAAAGTTCTACAAAGATCGAGAAAACTACCTCATGGTTGCAGTAACAGAAAAACGTACAGACGAAGATATAGAATACTTTGTGAGGGCATTAAAAGAATCCTTTTAATGGTACAATTCTCGAGATTGATAAACGAAAAAGGTATCGAAATTGGTTTTACCCCATTAAATAAAAGTAATTTAACAGGGTAAACGGTAACGAAACTCGAAGATAGGAAGCTCGAAACTAGAAAAAGACATTCCGCATGAGATCCGTATGTAGACGAGCATCGACAACGATAAACGAAAAAGGTATCGAAACTGGGTTGACCCCATTAAATAAAAGTAATTTAACAGGGTAAACGGTAACGAGGAATGTAAAGGATTATGGATTTCGTGAAAGACACACCATTTTATATGAAAGGAGGTGAAAAGATATGACAAAAGCAGAACTCGTCGATAGAGTGGCTAAGGCAGCAGGATTGACCAAGAGAGCAGGACTGCAGGCAGTAAATGCATTTGTAGATACTGTCTCTGCCGCCATGTCAAAAGGTGATAAGGTCACTCTAGTGGGTTTTGGCACATTCGATGTGACAACAAGAAAAGCTCGTAAGGCCAGGAATCCAAGGACGGGACAGGTTATCAATGTGCCATCCAAGAGAGTCCCGAGATTCAGAGCAGGAACAGAATTGAAAAAGAAAGTGAGATAGAATTAAAGAATTGTGCTGAAATAAGAAGGGGGATGTAGATCGTAACTTTCTACATCCCCCTTTGACATTTTTAGGTAGTGTGCAAAATCTAACCACAGACCCGCACTACAACCCTTTATCGTCCGTCAAACGACGGACTCCTACCTTTCCTCTCTGCCAAAAGAATTATCCTTTTCCTCTCTTCATAGTAACCCGCAAGTTCAGCGCCTAAAAGAATTATGATCGCTGTATAGTATATCCAAAGAAAAACAATAAATACACCGCCAAGATTGCCGTAGATTCTATCAAATCCAGTAAATCTCGCTATATACCAGTCAAATAAACGCTTCGCAATCTCCCAGGAGCATCCTGTAAATGTCGCACCAATCATTGCGGAGCGATTTGTAACCGGGGCATGGGGAAAAATCTTATAGAACCAGAATAGAAAAATAATAGTAATTAAAAGCAAAGAGACTATACCTCCTATTCCCCAAATCCATGATATTCCACTGATACTCCGCCCCATGATTCCGATATTAATTTTACGTATAAAGGAACTGAGAGTAGTCAGACCAAATGAAGATCCAAATACAAATATAAATATCGGAATAATCAATAGGGACAGGAGTTTTCGCTTCCAGAATGACCATCGAACCTCTACATTCCATATCCTATCTATTGCCTGTATTGTAGCATCAAGGAATAGTCCCGCGGTCCATAGAAGAAATATAACTCCGACGATCCCCATGGATATTCTCCGCTGTATTAGTTCATTCAGAAAAAGAACTCCGGGCTGGGTTACAGCTGGCATCGCGGTCTCTAAAAAACGTATTATTGCCTCGTATGCAACTTCTGAAGAGCGTAGGATTGATGTAAAAATGGTTGTTACTACCAAGAACAGAGGAACTATTGACATAACAAGATAAAACGATAGGGAACCTGCAAGTAACATACCACCATGTTCATATGTAAACCTTCGGTGAATTATTGAAAAAAATTGATATAATCCAATAATAAAAGAATATAATCTCTTTGCTATTTTTTCAAGCATAAGCCAGAGTTTCATAATAGATAAAATAAATTTTCAGCCAGGAATAATACCCAATATCCTGATAGCTCATTCAATAATCAGACTGAAGTCAAATGATGGTGCAGAATGGGTTATCGCTCCAATTGAGATATATTGAACACCCGTTTCTGCCATCTCTTTTACGTTTTGAATGGTCACTCCTCCTGAAACCTCAATCTCAACAAGTCCCTTTCCAAGTCTAACACACTCTTTTATATTATCTATATCCATATTATCCAGCATAATCCTCTTTACATTTGATAGTTTTAATGCTGTTTTAAACTCATTTAGGTTTTTCACCTCTATCTCAAAAGGCTCATCTATACTGAGATTTTCAATACCTCCCACAATTTTAAGATGATTTTCCTTTATGAGTATTGCATCATAAAGACCAAATCTATGATTCTCAGCACCACCAATCTTTACCGCATACTTTTCCAGTTCTCTTAAAAGTGGGATTGTCTTACGTGTATCGAGAAGCCTTACACCAGTACCTCTCACCTCTTTTACAAACTCCTGTGTAACTGTGGCTATGCCTGATAGGTGGGATAGAAAGTTCAAGGCTACTCTCTCCCCGGTAAGGATAGAACTGACACTTCCTTTTATACATACAACCCTTTGATTGGTGGATAGCTTAGCTCCATCTTTAGATGCGTCAAAATCTAAATTATTGTCGAGTATTTTAAAAACCATCCTTGCTATATCTATGCCACATAAGATACCAGATGCCCTGGCTATTATAACAGCGCTTACCTTACCACCAAAACGTTCACTACACCGAAGAACTGCATCGGTTGTGATATCACCACTCCCAATATCCTCTTCCAGTGCCATTCTCACTATTTCTTCAATATCCATAATTTGTTACTAACTTGGCATTGTAAATCCTACAAATAGTTCCTGTGCCAGTTTATTTAAATGTTAAAAAATTAATTATACAACATATTTCTATTTTTGTCAACAATTTTCTTAAAAAATTTGATGAGAACCAATCTTCTATGAACAGGTAGATAGATTGGTCAGTAGAGCAAATTTTTGCTTGACATTCTTATGTTTCTATGTTACAATGACGCTGGGTGAGTAGTTCTTTGGTGTTTTATATCCATATTTCTTAATTATTACAATATGAAAATCCTCCTGATAAATTGGCAGGATAGATTAAACCCACTCTCTGGTGGAGCAGAAATCCACATTCATGAGATATTTAGCAGGATTGCCAGTTGGGGTAATGATATCACCCTACTCTGCAGCTCTTTTGGTAATGCTAAAAAAAAAGAAATTGTGGATGGAATGAAAATTATCAGGGTTGGAAAGAGAAATGATTTTAACCTTTATGTTCCTGCTGCTTGTGATGCACTTTTAAGAAAAGCAAAATATGACATCGTCATCGATAACATTAATAAAATTCCATTTTTCACACCATTATATGTCCATATTCCTCTTCTTGTCATAGGTTATCACTTTTTTGGCACTGCAATTTATAGTGAAACAAACTTAATTCTCGCCTCCTATGTCTATTTTACTGAAAAATTAGTTCCTAAAATATATAAAAATGAGCTCTTTTCTGTTCTATCAAAAAGCACTAAGGACGAGCTTATAAAATGGGGCATCCCCGAGAATAATGTCCACATTGTCTCTCCAGCCATAAGTTCAGAATTTACCCCAGATTTTACCCTAAAATCCTATGATGCATCAATAGCATATCTTGGAAGAATTAAAAAATATAAATGTGTAGATAATTTGTTATACGCTATGCAGGACGTTCTTTCAAAAATTCCATCTGCCAAACTTACTATTATTGGAACTGGTGATTATTTACCAAATCTCATTGCCTTAACAAAAAGATTAAATTTAGAGAACAACATTAATTTCACAGGGTTTATCTCCGAACAAGAGAAGAAAAGGATTCTACAAACTGCCTGGGTAGTTGTGAACACATCCCTAAAAGAAGGCTGGGGAATTACAAACATCGAGGCTAATGCCTGTGGAACACCTGTCATAGCCAGTGATTCTCCAGGTTTAAGAGATTCAGTCGTCGATGGAAAGACTGGCTTCTTGGTGAAACACGGTGATAAGAAGACACTTGCTGAGAGGATAATTAAAATTTTGCAAGATAAACCTTTAAGAGAAAGACTTTCCAAAGAATCTATAAACTGGGCAAATCAATTTACCTGGGATAATGCTGCAAAAGAAATGTTCGAATTAATCAAATATAAAGTGAAAAGAAAAAACGATTTTAATACCCCTTCCTCCAGAAATTAAGGATATCCTCAAGAGTCTTCTCAAAGGAAATCTCAGGCTGCCAACCAGTAGCAGATCTGAATTTTGTAGAATCACCAATTAGGCGTGGAACATCGGATGGTCGGAGCTTATGCTTATCAATCACTACATCCACGCTCACGTTAGCAAGGGATATCAGAGTGGAAAGTATATCTCCTATACGCCAGCCAACCCCTGAAGAAATATTGTATACCTCGCCAGGTGTTCCCGTAGAGAGAGCAAGCCAGTAACCTCTTACCATATCTCTTACATCTGTAAAGTCTCTCACAGCCTCCAGGTTTCCAACCTTTATAATAGGTTCCTTTACACCTTTCTCTATATCTACTACCTGCTTTGCAAAGTCAGAGCAGACGAAAACATTTGGTCTGCGTGGTCCTGTATGGTTGAATCCCCTGGTTCTTATTACTTTCATTCCATAGCTTTTAAAATACTGGTATGCAAGCATGTCCTGACCAACCTTGCTTACACCATATGGAGAGAGTGGACGGAGTGGATTTGTCTCCTTTATAGGTACTTCATCCTCTCTCACAGCTCCATACTCCTCTGATGAACCAGCTATTTGAATAAGAGAGTCAACACCTGTCCTCCTTACTGCCTCAAATAGATTTAGTTCTCCTATTATATTTGTTTCAAGAGACTCTGCTGGAGCGCTCCATGATGTAGGGACAAAGCTCTGAGCAGCCAGATGGAATATCATAGCCGGTTTTAGTTCCTCTATAACATCTCTTATAGACGAGGCATCACGAAGGTCGCATTCGTAAAATTCCACTTTATCCATAAAATGCTCTATATTTTCTGTTCTTGACCTCCATCTCTTTATACCGTATATCTTGAGATCGTCTTTTTTCAGGAGATAGTCAGCAAGATGGCTACCAGCAAAACCCGTAATCCCTGTTATAAGCACACGAGTCATGGAACCCCCTATAGAGATATAAAAAATCAAAAAGCAAATATCGAAAATAACTACCTTAAATTGCAAATTTCCAACCACCAATAAAATGTCAAATTCCTATTTATTAATTGCATAGGAAAGCATACGATAAATCATAGTGTTAAGCACGTGTCAGGAGGAGATTACTTCTGACACCACACTAAAATAACCAAATAACTAAACAACAAATTTCTTTGACATTGGGATTTCGGGCTTTTATTAGAAATTAGAAACCTGCCCCGCACTTATATGCATAAGTGCGGGGTGAAGATTTTGAAATTTTGTTATTATACTCCTATGCTTAGCCGTTCAGCAAGAAATCTTGGAAGTCCTCTTTCTATTATCTTCCTTTGAACCTTGTCAATATCATATGGTACCCTTATGATCTGAACCTCCTCCTTTTCTTCATTTATCAGGCAAAAGGATGCCCTTGGATCATTGTCTCTCGGTTGTCCAACACTGCCGCAATTAATGATATATTTACTATCCTCTTTAATTAAAAACTTTTTGTCATCTATAATCCCACAAGTTTCATTTCCTTTTGTAAATGTGATGGGTTCATGCGAATGCCCTATAAGACAAACTTTTTCAGTTAAATCGTTAAATTGATAGAATGCATCTTGTATACTAAGGATATAATTCCACTCTTCTGGTGCTTTTGGTGTTGAATGGACGAGAAGCATATGCTCTCTTACCACTTGAATAGGCAAATTTGATAGATAACTCATATTATCATCTGTAAGGACATCTTTAGTCCATTCACATGCCAACCTCGCATTTACACTGAAGTAACGCAAATCTGTTAGGCCTAAAACGCCATACTCATGATTGCCAACAACAGATACATCTACAATTTTCTTAACCTTTTGCAAACACTCATTTGGATTCGGACCATAACCCACAATGTCACCGAGACACAGTATGTTATCTGGTTTGATATCGTCAATTTTTCTAAGTACCGCCTCAAATGCTTCAAGATTAGCGTGTATATCCGAGATTATAGCCAACCTCATAAATTACCCTTCTTTCTTGGTCTTAATTTATATTTTCTTTTAAGCACCCTATCCAAGATACCGTTCACGAACTTACTCGAATCCGCTGTTGAGTATATCTTGGCTATCTCTATCGCCTCATCCATTGACACCTTTGGAGGGATATCATCCAGATATAGTATTTCATAGATGGCAATTCGTAAGATATTTCTATCTATTATAGCAATCCTTTTGATGTCCCAATTTTTCACTATATTCCTGAGTACAGCATCTATACTTTCCTCCTTAGTTGTAACACCCTTCAAAAGCCTACGTGTATAAGCCTTATCAAAAACTGGTTTACTCCAGTTTGAACAGATATCATTGTACGCCTGTTCAGGATTCTCCCCAGTCGTTTCTATTCTGTAAAGCGTTTTTAAAACAACTTCTCTTGCTTCTCTCCTGGATTTCATCAACAGGTTCCCCTTTTTTGATACAATTGTATTTGAAAAATATATTTGTGCAGCTCCTTATAGGACTAAGAAATCTTGATATTTACAAGTTCAAGGGCTGTCATGGCAGCAGAAAAGCCTTTGTTCCCCAGTTTCCCACCAGCCCTATCCAAAGCCTGGTCAAATGTATCAACTGTAATAATACCTAAAACTACAGGGATATCACATTCAAGATTTATCTGCATTATACCCTTAATAACATTACCCGCAATAAAATCAAAATGTGGAGTTTCTCCTCTTATTATCGTACCTAAACATATTACTGCATCGAATTTATTTTTCTTTGTAAGCACCTTTGCAAGTTGGGGTATCTCATAAGCGCCGGGAACCTTAAATACCTCTATATCATTTCCTTTTACCCCGTGCCTTATTAGACAATCCTCGGCACCTTCTATCAGCCTATCGCTTATAATGTTGTTGAACCTCGATGCAACAATTGCAAATCTTTTACCAATTCCGATTATCTTACCTTCATGTACCTTCATAAATCCTCCCTGGTATAATATTAGTATTGCCAAAAATCAAACCACACCTCGCCTTTGGCGGGGCAGGGAGCACACAGAGGAACCAAAGAGTTCTTATTTCTTTTTCCCTCCGCGTTCTCTGTCCCGCTTCCTTCGGGATCCCGCTAAGGCGGGACGACCTCCGTGGTTACAGTTCTGTGGTTAGTTCATAAATTTAACATAACTATAACAGTCTCCATTATCAGATATCTAACCAAGTGTGATTTTCACGTTTATTATATCATATTTTTCTTACTCTGTCAAGCTTTTATTTAGAGAGCTCTGAAAAACTACCTTTAAGTTCTCTTGATTAAACAAATTTCTGGATTTTTAAAATATCTTATTTAATCACTGTGAATTCCATAAAAAAAATACTTGACTTTTTTGTAATTATATTGTATAATATTTCCTAAATTATTAATCTCTTACCCAATAAGGATTATTATCATATACTAATTTTCATAATATGATTGAGACTGAAGCACTATCGAAATATTTCGGGGATGTACATGCTGTAGATGATATCTCCTTTATTATAAAACGCGGGGAAGTTGTTGCATTTCTTGGTCCAAATGGAGCAGGGAAAACTACTACGATGAGGTTAGCGAAAAATTAAATAATCTCTATACATTAAGGGTAACAGGAAAATTTACAATCTTTCTTGTAAGTGAATATCACATAAATAAGTTACGAGAATTGACAGAATAAAATTAATTAAATCTCTTTATATATTAAGCTAAAAAGGGTATTAAAAATTTCACACCCTCTTTTATTTTAAGGTTGACAAATTAAAAATTTTGGTATATAATATATATAGTACCGAGTGGGTTTTTATCCTTTGACATTACGTTACAACAGGTATAAGTACGTGCTACTCTTAACAAGGAGGTAGGTGTGGTAGAGTTATTTCAGAAAGGTGGACCATTCATGTGGCCGCTTCTTTTCGTCGCAATAGCAGGTATTGCCTTCGTCATCGAGAGATTCATTTCTTTTGCCATGGCCTCAATAAATGGTAAAAGATTTTCTGAAGGCCTGAAAAACACCTTAAGCAAGAAGGGAGTAGAAGGAGGTTTGGAATACTGTCGCAGTTATAGGGCTCCTCTTGCCAGGGCTATAGAGGCAGGACTAATTACCTATCAAAAGGTTGGTCCCAATAAGGATGCACTCGAGGAAGCAATTATCAATGCTGGTAATGTCGAACTCGCATTCCTTGAAAGAGGTCTCCCGATACTCTCCGCAGTTTCTACGGTCGCCCCAATCCTGGGATTCCTTGGAACAGTCTCGGGTATGATTTCTGCATTTGATGCAGTCGCTATAGCTGGTGAGATCGAACCTACACTCGTAGCATCAGGTATATCAGAAGCTCTTATTACCACAGCAACAGGACTTGCAATTGCCTTCCCAATTGTGCTCTTCCATGTATTTTTCACTACCCGAGCTAATGGATATACCCGAATGATGGAAAACTCCGCAGCCTCGATTGTCGAATATCTCTTGGAGAGAACGCCCTAAAAAAAGGAGACATTATGATGAAATTCGGGGGTAGAAGGAAAAGAATGAAAGCAGAAATCCCAACCGCTTCTATGGCTGATATAGCATTCCTCCTCATCGTTTTTTTTATGTTGACATCCGTTTTTGCAACGGAGAAGGGATTGCAAATTGTACTCCCGGAGAAGGGTGAAGTAGTCAAGATAAAAAAGGCTAATATTTCTCAGGTTTATGTGAATGCCTTAGGTCAGGTCAGGATAGAAGGTGAGGATGTAAGCCTTGAAAATATAAAGGAAAAGATTGCAGCTATGCTTGCTGTGAATGATTCTCTTGTGTTTTCACTGAAGGCGGATCGTAGATGTAAATATGAGACCATAATAAAGGTATTTGACGAAATGAGACTCGCCAATGCACATCGTGTAGCCTTCGCACCACCTGAAGAAAGAGAAAAGAAATAGCGAGGATTGTATTTGAATAGAAGTATAGATGCATATAAATTTTCAAATTTAGTATAGGAGGTTTTTTATGCGGCTTTCAAGAGAGGAAAGAGACACTGCAGAGATTCCTACCTGTTCCATGGCCGATATAGCCTTCCTGCTTATCGTATTCTTTATGTTGACATCGGCTTTCAGAGTAGAAACAGGATTTAAGGGAATTAAACTTCCAGCTGCAGTGGAAACAAAAAAATTACCAAAGAAAGACATAGCCCATCTATGGATCTCCAGCGAAGGTCTTATTTCGATAGACGATAATGTTATGTCGAAGAAATACATTCCATCAATAGTGGGCCGAAAGATCGAGGTAAATCCCAACCTGATTGTATCCATAAAAATGGATAAGGATGGTATCTATGGAGATCTTTCAGACGTGTTCGAGGGTCTTAAAGAAGCTGCAGCATACAAGGTTTCTCTGGCAACAGAGAAGAAGAGAGGTAGATAAAATGGAGAAGAAACTTGACATAAAGGAAAGGGGAGGTGAATATCTTAAGATAGGATGGACATGCGCATTAAGCATAGCGATAATCGCCTTATTGTTTATACCTGAGTGCGCACCTAATCCTTATAAACCAAGAGTAGCAGCAGGAGTTGTAACTATAGAGCTTCCCCCTGAAATGAAACAGCTTGCAGAACCACCCCCACCCCCAAAACCAAAGATGCCTGTAGCAGCAGAGTCTGCTGAGGAGGTCGAACAGACAACCATAGAGACAACAGATTTTACTGGATGGGAAAAGGTACCACCACCTCCACCTACGGTAACACCAGACTTCGTCCCATATGATACACCTCCAGAGCCATTGTATATAACAAAGCCTAAGTATCCCGAGATCGGGCGAAAGGCTGGGATGGAAGGAAGCGTATATCTAAAACTACTCCTCGACACTACAGGATATGTTATAGACGTCAAAGTGGTAAAATCACTCAATCCTGCTTTCGACGAGAATGCAGTTAGGGCTGCCCGAACATGGAGATTCACTCCTGCCAAGCAGAGAGATAAACCAGTAAGGGTGTGGCTTGGTTATCCAGTAAAATTTCAGCTTAAGGATTAAAGCGGTGAATGCTGGAAGAATTTACTTCGCTCCTGCGAAATCTCTATATATTTAAGAACGCTCTCACTAAGAAGAAAATAACAGGTTTGTCGGGTTGTCTTATATCTGTTTACGTGAGAGCGATATTGGAAAAACATAAAAAAGCAATAGTAATTACCGAAAACACGGATAAATTTGGCAGGTTACTCTCTCCGCTTATTGAAAACCTTGATGTAGTTCACATTGAAAAAATTCCACCACCCAGTTCAGGGGATATAATAAATCTTCTATCAAACCTCCACAGTATTACATTTGCGGGTGTCTGCAACTATATTCAAGGAATCGAATCCCCTGCTAACTTTTTTTCTAGGATGATACACATCCAAACCATCCCAAAAGAAACAACTACATGTCCAAATAAACCTGCTATATTTAAAACACCCCTTTCGTCTCTAATAGAAAAATTTATACAATCTGGTTATAACCGGGTAGGAACTGTTTGTGAGGTGGGTGAATTTGCTATTAGAGGAGGCATACTCGACATATTTTCCCAGGGAAAAATAAATCCTATAAGGATAGAGTTCTTTGGCGATAAAATTATCTCCATAAGAGAGTTTGACGTTTATACACAGAGATCGATTCGAAAGATGACAAGTATCTCTATCCCACCCAACAACGTATTCTCGGGTTGCTTCTCTATAATTGATTATCTATCAGAAGATACGCCTGTAATTACAGATATAGATAGCCTGATAAGAGAAAACACAATACACATTGGAAATGACGGTTACAATGTAGGGGGTGTACCATCATATGTTGGCAACATTACACTCTTTAGAGAAAAATTAAACAAGTTACGATACTTTAAGACATTCATTACCTGCGAACCATACATGCAGAAAGAGATAACCGAACTCTTTCCAGACCTTCTTGTGATTCCCATGGACCTTGTTGAGGGATTTATCCTTAACGACGAGCGAATTGCTGTTTTCACCACAGAGGATATATTCGGGTTCCACAGACACAGGAGAAGGCGAATAAGAACTATCCAGGGTACACCTATTGAGGACCTGGAAGAAATCATACCAGGAGACTATGTTGTTCATGCTGATTTTGGAATTGGTATATACAGCGGTATTGAAAGAATCACCATTGATGGTATTGCAACAGACTGCCTTCTCCTTTACTATAGAAATAATGATAAGCTGTTCGTACCGATATCACAGTTTAGATCTGTTGAAAAACACATAGGAAGCGAGGGTACTCTACACCCACGACTTTCTAAACTTGGTGGTGAAGAATGGCTTATAAAGAAACAACAAGCAGCGGAAGATATAGAGAAAATAATGAAGGATTTACTTCTCCTCTATGCAGAGAGAAATGTTCGCAAAGGTTATGAATTTTCCTCGGATACTGTGTGGCAAAAGGAATTAGAGGCATCATTCTTCTACGACGAGACACCAGATCAACTGAGTGTTATGGATGAGGTTAAGAAGGATATGGAAACTGATTTGTCAATGGACAGACTTATATGTGGTGATGTAGGATTTGGTAAAACTGAAATTGCTATACGCGCAAGTATGAAGTCTGTTATGGATGGAAAACAGGTTGCAGTACTCGTTCCAACAACTATATTAGCTGTACAGCACCTTGAAACGTTCAAAAGGAGATTAGATAAATTCCCGCTTAAAATAGAACAGCTCTCCTCTTTTGTAACTGTAAAGAGAGCCTCTGCTATAAAAAGGGAGATAGGCAACAAAGGAATTGACATTATTATAGGCACCCATGCACTCCTGAGGAGCAAAATAGACTGGGATAATCTTGGACTGCTTATAATAGACGAGGAGCATAGATTTGGAGTAAAAGATAAAGAGAAAATAAAGATGGTGAAAAAGGGTGTAGATGTATTATCTCTAACAGCCACTCCAATTCCAAGAACACTCTACCAATCACTCCAGGGAATCAAAAACCTATCTCAACTCTCCACTCCACCTCAGGGGAGACTGCCTATAGTAACAAAGGTTATGAAATGGGATGACGATGAAATCACGCGCTCTATTAATTTGGAACTCCAGAGAGGGGGACAGGTGTTCTTTATACACAACGAGATTAAAACAATAAGAGAGATAGAGAAAACTTTACTGGAATTGGTTCCAAAAGCAAAAATAACTGTTGCTCATGGTAGAATTCCAAAGAAGAAACTTGAGGAGAAGATGATTTCATTCCTGCTTAAGGATACTGACATACTCCTTACAACCACAATAATAGGTTCTGGAATAGATATTCCAAATACCAACACAATTATAATAAACAGAGCAAATAGGTTTGGCCTTGCAGACCTTCATCAACTAAGGGGTAGGGTTGGAAGAGGAGACAAACAGGCATTCTGTTATTTAATCACAGATAGTAATGCTACATCAACATCTTTAAAAAGGCTTAGAGCAATTGCAGGTTTTACCGAACTTGGTGCTGGGATAAGACTCGCAATGAAGGATCTTGAGATAAGGGGTGCAGGCAATCTTCTTGGAGCAAAACAACACGGACACGCAAGAAATATCGGATATGGCCTATATCTGAAATTGATAGAGGAAACAGCGAAGATACTGAGAGGAGAAAGGGTTGAAAAGATATCGGATGTAATAATAGATATAAGACTTCCAGCCTACTTTCCTGACTCTTATGTTGACAGCAAACGTAAGATCGGTTTGTATAAAAGATTAGGAAGAATTAAGACCCACACTGCTCTAACAGACTTTATTGAAGAACTTAAGGATCGTTTTGGTTCCCTTCCAAAAGAGGTGAAAAACCTAATGATTACTACTGAGATAAGAATGTTAGCTGAGAGACTTGGTATATCAAGAATAAAAAGGAATGGAAAATTTATAATAGACTGGGAAGACGCTAATAGTAAAAAACAGAGAATAAATCTACAAAACTTTGTAAATGTACAACGTTCCTATAACCTCAGTATTGATATGAAATATGGAAAGACAAAAATCAGGCTTAATGATAACATAGAAGACCTTATAAACTTCTTAAAAGATATTTCGGGTATAAAATAATTACCATATATTTATCTGATGAGATTGCCACTCTCACATAGAACTGTTTAAATAATATTTATCTTTATCTTAATATGGATATCTTAGATGAGTTCACAAACTATCTACGGGTGGAAAGAGGATGTCTTGAGAACACCATAAACGCTTACGAAAGGGACCTGAAAAAGTATATTAATTTCATGAACTTACACAGGAAAGACATCCTTAATGCTCTACAACAAGATATACATTACTTCATCGAACACATTAATTCCCAGGCTCCTTCTTCTCGCGCCCGGATAATATCATCCCTCCGCACTTTTTATTATTTTCTTTTATCAGAGGATAAGGTAAAGAGGACTCCTCTCGAAAATATCGAATCACCAAAGATAAGAAGACACCTTCCCTTTGTTCTGAGTGTGGGTGAAATGGAGAGATTAATAGAATCTGCCAGTCCTAACGACTTTATCAATATCAGGGATAGAGCCATGCTTGAAACTCTCTATGCGGCTGGGCTTAGAGTAAGCGAGCTCATTTGTCTTCGTCTCTCTGATGTCTTTATATCAGAAAATCTACTTTTAGTAAGAGGAAAGGGAGAAAAGACGAGAATAGTGCCATTTGGCAACCCTGCTAAAAATTATTTAGAAAGATACCTTAGAGAATCTCGTCCACAGCTAAAAAGGGCTAAAAAAACAGAATATTTCTTCCTTTCTATAAGGGGAAACCGTCTTTCAAGAATGGGTTTCTGGAAGATTTTAAGGAAATACATAGCTATTTCTGGTATCGATAAAAGGGTTACACCGCATACATTCAGGCATTCGTTCGCCACACACTTATTAGAAGGTGGAGCAGACCTCCGCATTGTCCAGGAACTCCTTGGACACAGTGATATACAGACAACAGAAATATACACACATATAGACAGAGAAAAACTTAAGGAGGCAATCAGAGTCTATCATCCGAGAGGATAAGGAATTATGCATATAATAGGAGGAATCCACAAGGGACACGAAATCAAGATGCCAAAGGGCATAAGACCAACAAGTGGACTTGTTAGAGAAAGCATATTCAACGTAATAGGAAATGAAATACACGGATCGAAAGTTCTTGATCTATTTTCTGGAAGTGGAGCAATCGGCCTCGAGGCTCTATCAAGGGGCGCAAAAAACGCTACATTCGTTGAGAAAAATAAAAGGGTGATAAAGGTTTTGCGGGAAAATATCAAAACACTTGCTGACGATAGCGTTAAAGTAAAAAATATGGATGCTATGAAATTTATTACCGATGATGTTTATGATATTATATTTGCCGACCCACCATATGATTCAGGATATGTAAGGAGAATTGCAAAAAAATTTGGTAACATATCGCATATAATTGTTATTGAGCATTCAATAAGAGAGCCACTGGAGATTGGAGAAACAAGAAGATATGGAGATACACTCATAACCTACATATGGAATTAGCTGAG
>JAGMCL010000146.1 GCA_023129165.1 Caldifarciminota bacterium
CACTCCTCTCGCAAAGGCGCAAAGGTTATAAAGATTATATATTATTTACAATGCGTGTAACACCGTTTTTAATCAATTCTACATTAAAATTGACAAGCAATCCAAGTTTCATCCCCGTTATCTTTAAATAGGTTAAAAGCTGTTTCTTGTGAACAGGCATTATATTTTCAACCGATTTTAACTCGATTATAACTTTATCTTCTACAATTAAGTCTGCTCTAAATCCAATATCCATTTTAATATTTTCATAAATCACAGGTATTGCGATCTGTCTCTTGCACCTTAGATTTTTCCTGGTCAATTCATAGAATAAAACTTCCTCATATACAGTTTCTAGTAAACCAGGTCCTAATTTCTTATGGATTCTGAGACAACTATCAACAATTATTTTTGATATTTCGTTTTCATGCATATTTTCTCCTCTCGCAGAGGCGCTGTGAAAAACTTAACCATACCTGTCTACCCTGCTTACCGGCAGGCAGGCGACAGGTAGAGAAGTCGCTCCTACCTTTAATTTACTATTTTCGATTGTCGATTCCTGTCTACCGACAGGTAGATACGATTGCTTCCCAATTTGTGTTCCTCAATAGTCATTTGTCATTAAACATTTAACATACAACATTAAACATGTAACATTCAACATTTAACATTCAGCATTTCATATTCTTTCATATTACTTTTATAATAGTAAATATACCTAAACCTATGGTTAATATGGCAATTGCTAATTTTAATCTCTTTGCACCAACTCTCTTAACGCTTATTGCAGAGAGAGGAACAGACAATACTGCTCCAATTATGATAAGGGGAGCCAATTTCCAGTCAATTGAATTTTTGGCTACTAACATATATGTTATTACACCCACAAAACATGTCAGTCCCTCTGCAACCGAGGTAATACCAACAGCACTTTTACTCTCTACACCAGATAATATCTGACCGCTTGTTACTACTGGCCCATAACCTCCTCCACTTAAGCCTTTATTAAAAGATGCTAACAATCCCAGACCAATAATTTTCCTCCATGAAAAGCTAAAACTCTTATTTAGGGTTGCAAGGATTATTAATCCCATTACAAGAACAAGGCAACCAATATAAAGTTTCAACCAGAATTTAGGAATGTTGACAGCAACAAAGACTGCAACTATAGTACCTACGATACTGCAAAGAGCCAAAACAAGGGTTATCTTAAGATGTATTGGAATACCCCTTTTGAAACTCTCTATGTATCCAAGAGTTTTAAGCTTTTTTACAATATCAGCGATATTAAAAGACTTGGGTCTTAAATTAACATTGCCAACCTTTTGATGAAAGAAACCAGCCAATAGTCCACTAATGAGTTCTGATAACAAAACTGCCGGAACAATCTGCATGGGAGCAAAGCCTATAATCAAAAGTACGGGAGTAAGGGTCGTCCCATACCCCATACCAAGGGTTGAATCTATATATTCACAAAAAAAAGCCAAAAAGGCTATGCTAATAATAAATCCAAGAGAATATCCCAACATATTATTTGGTTGATTTGGTTTGTTTAGTTAAAAGACAAGTTAAAAGTAAAAAGGTAAAAGTAAAAAGACAAGTTAAAAGTAAAAAGGAAAAAGGTAAATCTTAAATACTCATAGTTTTCATACTTTTACCAAAGATATTTTTAAGTTCAAAGGATTCCTTAATTAAGTATTCAAGTTCATCCCCCTCCGATAAACCAGCTGCCTTAATAATACGTAACCAGTAATTGCTTTCTTTTGATTCCTTAAAGCATATACCGATTTTATACTTAAAGTCGTCTTTGCTAAATGCTCCTTGAGCTTCCTCGTAATTAGCTCCGATTGAAGTAGCAGCCTTTGCAAGCTGATATCTGATAACATCGTTTTCATCAGAGCGCTTAAGAGTCTTTAAAAACTTGATAACTCTTACAGCGAAATTGAATATTCTATCTCCAAGGTCTCTGTTCTTCATTTTAACTTTTTACTTTTTACTTTTGCCTTTTTACTTGTCCCTAATCAACTAATCAACTCTTATCCCATCCAACATTTAACATTCAACATTTCCTCTAATTATCGAGACTGGGAAGTCTCTCCTACATATTGTCGTCCGTCAAACGACGGACTCCTACCTTTAATTTACTATTTTCGATTGTCGATTCCTGTCTACCGACAGGTAGATACGATTGCTTCCCAATTTGTGTTCCTCAATAGTCATTCAACATTCCACTTTTTACTTTTGCCTTTTTACTTGTCCCTAATCAACTAATCAACTCTTATCCCATCCAACATTTAACATTCAACATTTCCTCTAATTATCGAGACTGGGAAGTCTCTCCTACATATTGTCGTCCGTCAAACGACGGACTCCTACCACCTAACATTTAACATTTAACATTTCACATTTAACATTTAAATATTTACATATACCCCAATGACCTTAGCTTCTGCATCATATATGCTGATTCTTTATCTTGTGCCCTACCACTTCTCTCAGATATATTAGATGTTTTTAACTCATTAATTATCTTATCTATAGTATCTGCATCTGAATCTATTGGATTACAGCAGGTCTCACAGCCGATACTCCTATATCTTTTACCATTTTTTGCAATATACAGGGAAACTGTTGGGATATTCTCTCTCTTGATATATTCCCAAATATCTACCTCTCTCCAGCCTAACATAGGATGAATCCTTAGATGTTCCTCTTCTCTGGCTTTTGTCTTGTACTGATCCCATAATTCAGGAGGTTGGTCTTTGTAGTTCCATTCAAAATCTTCATCTCTTGGAGAAAATATTCTCTCCTTGGCCCTAATACCATGTTCATCCCTTCTAATAGCAAGATATAGTGCTCTAAATTTATACCTGTCAATAGCCATCTTTAGAGCATCAGTTTTTAACTTTGTACAACACTCGAATTTACCTGTATCAGGTGATATTCCTTCTTCTATTGCCTCTTCATTCTTAGCAACAATAAGATTAAAATTCCATTTCTTGGCATATTCTTCTCTGAACTTATAAATTTCTTTAAACTTATAGGTTGTATCTATGTGTACTACAGGGAATGGTATCTTACCGTAAAAAGCCTTACGTATTATCCATAAGAGAGTTGTGGAGTCTTTGCCAATAGACCACAACAACGCTACTTTTCTGTATTGTCTGTAACCTTCTCTAATTATGTATATACTCTGGTTTTCAAGTCTTGAAAGATGATCCATTGTTACTCCTGGTATAATATTCATTATACCTGATTACTCAGATATAAATTACATAACACCTTTATTTGGTCCCGATGGAGTAGCATCCGCACTCAACGGGATAAATTTGTTGAGTTTATTTAGTCCCAGTGAAATATGCTCCCTATGAAGTAGCTACGCACTGCACAGGGCAAGACGCATTTCACCCCGCTGAATAGCTTCGCTTCTACGGGACAGGCAGGATAAATTGATTTAGTTTGTTTGGAAATCCGAAATGTTTTTCTTTTACTTGTCCCTAATCAACCAATTAACTATTCAACTAATTAACTAATCAACTTTTATCCCATTTAACTTTTGACTTTTGACTTTTTACATGTCCCTAATAGTCAATCGCTGGTTATTATATCACAGAAACACTTTTTTGTCAAGAGAAAATCACCTGTGTATATTTCACATTTACCAGGAATATCTGATTGTGTAGGTGATCTTTTGCTCTCCATTCCCTGCTATTTCGACCGAAAATTCTATAGTCTGTGCATCTTTCTTCTCATAGTCATGACTCGACCTTAAAATCTCCCAGTATCGGCCAAGATGTTCTACTACCTGTACGGTTATTCTTTCATCCTTATGATTTCTTATACTGATCTCGTATTCCTCCTCCCTTACCCTTTCGGCTATCTTTGTTGCTGATAACAACTTGCGCTCTCCTACTATATCAAACGCATCACCTATATACAACCTTATCGTCTCATCCTTTGGTGTATGTTCAATTCTACCCTCGCCAGCAAAGAGGAGCGAACCATCCCTATCTCTCTTATAGACCCTGACCTTGCCCTGAGGAAGAGGAATCCCAAGTCCATTTTCTTTGGAGTTCTCAAACTCAAGCATAACCTTTACATCATTGTATCTGGTTCCATCATATATATAAATCTTCTTTATCTTCGTAGTCGTAGGATTTATAAACCTTATCTGTTTCTCTTCATTGGAGCGGATAGTCGTAGGCTCCTTCAAATCATAAAGATGATATTCAAAGAATTCCCTCTCCTCGAAACTGGGTGGGGCAGCTTTTGCGGCAAAAATGGCTTCTGCCTCTAACAATCTTTTGAACTCCTCAACTCTATGAACAGCACCAGCAACCACCTTCAGTTTTGCATCCTCATAGGTAGTGCCGGTATGATTTGTAATCGTTACCCACCCTTCAATCTCCATCTCGGTATCATTCTCGTTCACTACACCAACATAATCAGCGTACCAATTAATTCCCGATGCAAGATAACTCACCTCACATTCTCTTTTGCCCCCTCTATCAACATCAAGAAGCCAGACAAGACTGGGTTTAAGAATAAGACCCTCAGGCAGTTCAGGTAAAATAACCCTACCAGGTGGGTTAATCCAGATATCACCATCAATTTCAAGGATTATACCACCACTTGCTGAGAGAAGTCGTGCAGTTTTTCGTTCTCTTTTTTTCTCATCAATCTCGAGTTCAAAATATATCTCTCTGCCTATATATTTTTCATACAGTTTCCATACTGACACAAGGTCATATTCGTAGTTCTGTTCAACCACGGATATACCGGTTGCGTTAAAACTAACAGATGTAGGATCTATAGTAGATGCAACATCCTCATACCTGAGTTCCTGTCTCCCCTTTTCGAGTTCAAATTCCCTTGTCTCGTTAATAAGACCGATATCATCGTTATATACAGTTATTCTCACCTCGCCAGGAAGCCTCGAAACAGACAGCATAGATAGGAAGATGCTGAGAGAAACAAACAGTTTTATGTCTTTCATACGACCCCCTATAGTAAGATTAAAAATCAAAAGAAAACGTCACAAATTGAAACCCCATTTCTTCATGGCAATACCTTCTACTTTTTTGTGAATACAATATTGCCTGATTTTTCACGTGCATAGATTCTATCACCTTTCTTGAATCTTTCTTTAATCAAATCTCTTGAGAGAGGAACCTCAATAAGCATTCTGATTGCCCTTTTCAGGGGTCTTGCTCCTTCGGTCTTGCTACAGCCTTTCTCTTGAAGCAAATCTTTTACTTTATCATCTACCTTCAGTGTTAGCTCTTTTTCCTTTAACCTATCGTTGAGATATGAAATTTCTAAATCCACTATCTTTCTTATCTCTTTTTTACCAAGAGAACTAAATATAACAATTTCATCAATCCTATTTAAAAATTCTGGTCGAAAATGTTTTCGTAGAGCACTAATCATCATCTCCTCATAATTTGTTTGATTAATATACCCGGAGCCTAAATTTGATGTCATAATCACCATCGTATTCCTGAAGTCAACTGTCCTACCCTGACCATCTGTTAACCTTCCATCATCAAGCAATTGGAGAAGTACGTTTGCAACATCCGGATGCGCTTTCTCTATCTCATCAAATAATATTATAGAATAAGGCCTCCTCCTTATTGGTTCCGTTAACTGTCCTCCCTCCTCATAGCCGATATATCCAGGAGGAGCACCAATTAGACGTGATACTGTATGTTTCTCCATGTATTCGGACATATCTATTCTAATAATAGCTGTTTCCTCGGAAAAAAGAAATTTCGCAAGTGTCTTAGCAAGTAGCGTCTTACCGACTCCAGTTGGGCCAAGAAACATAAAAGAGCCCATGGGACGGGATGGGTCTCTTAGTCCTGCTCTTGATATTCTTATAGCATCTGCCACTTTGCACACCGCCTTTTCCTGGTCTATTATTCTCTTGTGAAGGTATTCCTCTAACCTAAGAAGTTTTTCCTTTTCATCCTCCAGCATGTTATCGAGCGGTATACCAGTTTTCTCCGAGATTACCCGGGCTATATCCTCTTTACCAACAACCTCGTCTATTCCCCTAAGAGCAAACCATTCCTCTCTTTTCTTTCTATATTCCTCCGATAGTTTTATAGATTCATCCCTTAACTTTGCTGCGGTTTCATAATCCTGTGCCTCTACAGCCTCTTTACCCTTTTTATGTAACTTTTCAAGACTATTTTCCATTTCTTTTAACTCAGGAGGTAGAGAAAATATCTGAATTCTTAATTTACTACTCGCCTCATCCATAAGATCTATAGCCTTATCAGGTAGAAACCTATCTGTTATGTATCTATGTGATAGATTCACTGCCGCCTTTATTGCATCATTTGATATTTTCACACCGTGATGCTGTTCATATCTTGGGCGAAGTCCGATTAGAATCTTAATAGTATCACCTATAGAAGGTTCTTTTACATATACTGGGGTGAACCTTCTTGCAAGCGCCTCATCCTTTTCTATATACTTTCTGAATTCTGTGAGTGTGGTTGCTCCTATACACGATATCTCACCTCTTGCAAGCGGAGGTTTTAACATATTACTCGCATCGATTGCACCCTCAGCCGAACCAGCACCGGCAATGAGATGAAGTTCATCTATAAATAGAATTATCTCTCTCTTGGACTTCTGTAATTCTGTTATGACAGCCTTTATTCTCTCCTCAAACTCACCCCTAAACTTACTGCCTGCAACCAGTGCACCCATATCAAGTTCAAGGATTCTCTTCCCTTTTAGTATTTCAGGAACATCGCTACTTATCAGCATCTGGGCGAGACCCTCAACAATGGCAGTTTTACCCACACCTGCTTCACCTATAAGAGCTGGGTTATTCTTGGTTCTTCGAACCAGAATCTGTATACAAAGATTTATCTCTTCATCTCTTCCTATTACTGGATCAAGCTTCTCCTCTTTAGCCAGTTTTGTAATATCCCTTGAGAACCTTTCAAGTACCCTATAGGTCTCTTCGGCTTCTGGTCTTGTTATCCTCGCATTACCTCGAACCTCTTGCAGTGCATGATAGATATCCTCTTTCGTAATACCAGCATAACTCAATATATCCAGAGATATCCCACCACCCACATCAGAAATGGCAATTAGAATATGTTCACATCCAATATATTCATCCATCAGTCTTCTCGCTTCTTCCCATGCACTATCCAAAACACGGCGTGCCCTGGGTGTAATATACGCCTGAGCAGCACTTCCTCTTTCGTAGTCGACTCTGGGGCGATTTGCAAGGTCAGTCTCAAGTTTTGACTTAAGTACTTCAGTATCAAGACCAAGTCTGTTTATAAGCTGTGGCACGACACCCTCTCTATCATCGAGTATACCATAAAATATATGTTCAACATCCAGTTCTGGATGACCATACTCACGCATCTTTGCCCCGGCAAGTTCAATCGCCTCCTGCGCCTTTGATGTAAACCTATCAAATCTCATTTTAGTTCATCTGGTTAATTTGGTCCCAGTGAAATATGCTCCGCATTTCACGGGATAAATTTGTTGAGTTAAAAGACAAGTAAAAAGTAAAAAGGCAAAAGTAAAAAAGCAAATCATCATTACACATTAAACATTTAACATCCAACATTTCTTCTAATGCCACCAAGACACGAAGGCACAAAGTTCTTTTATTTACTGATTACTGATGACTTTCGCTCTTGCCTCTTCACCCTTCCCTCATCGCCCCGCAATAGGCGGGGCTCCTACCTTCTTTCTCTACGCCCTACTCTTGTCGCCTTACGCATTACATTTTACAGCTTTTCGCGACTGGGAAGTCGCTCCTACATTTCTTTTCTGTAGGAGGGGTTTCCTAACCCCGATTAAATTTTCGCAACGAGGACGTTGCTCCTACCATCTCTCTTCTTGCAAGGCTGAAGCCTTGCCCTACGATTTACGCCTTATTTATCCTGTAGAATGCGCAGTTATTCTATCAGGACGCCCTACGGTCTACTCACTTCGCCCCGCCAAAGGCGGGGCTCCTACATCCTGATACTCTGATAATCTGATATTCTGCCTACTGATCTGCTGATATCCTGATATACTCTGGTACTCGTCAATCGCCTTACGCCATATGCTTTTCACATTCCACATTTATCATCTAACCTAATCAACTAATTAACTTTTCAACTAATCAACTAATCAACTCTTATCCCATTTAACATTTCCTCTAATTATCGCGACTGGGAAGTCGCTCCTACATTTCTTTTCTGTAGGAGGGGTTTCCTAACCCCGATTAAATTATCGCAACGAGGACGTTGCTCCTATTCAACTAATTAACTAATCAACTAATTAACTTTTCAACTATTTAACTAATCAACTTCTTTTTGACCCAATTATATTATATCACAAATTGTCTAAAAAGTCAAGTATTTCATTCCCATATCCAAACAAAAAAAGATTTCTGAAAAGGTCCAGAAATCTCTGATTACAACGATTAAGAGAGCTCAAAGGTAGTTTTTCAGAGCTCTCTAAAAAACATCTTGACAATCAAGTGTTTTTATGGTATAATTCTATATAGTTCTTATATTAACTCCACCTACCTATTATTAGGCAGAGAGGATGTAGAGGTTAATTAGCTCCTTATTTTTTACTAAATCTTATCCCAGAAATCATATACTCAAATGTTAATATTAGACCTATAGATTTTAACCTTTTCATAAAGAGCTAATGAATTTATCTTGTTTTCTGTAGTCATATTGGTTAACATTTTAAATCAATTTTTGGGGGGACACATGATGAGAAGGGTTGCGTTATTCATTTGTCTGGGAATAATTGTAGTTCTTTTAATCGGTGCGGCAGAGAATATATCTTACAACCTTAATATGTTTAGTAATATTTTAAGGATAGTAAGGGATAGATATGTTGAAGAGATTGATCTTTCTGACCTGATTAAAAAGGCTATTAGTGGGATGTTGTATTCCCTTGATCCCCACTCATCCTATCTTGAAGAAGATGACTACCGCGATTTACAGGTAAAGACACAGGGTAAATTTGGTGGACTTGGGATTCAGATAAGTATAAGGAATGGTTGGTTAACAATAATTGCACCTATTGAGGGAACACCTGCCTACAGGGCAGGTTTGCGTCCTGGAGATATTATATCAAAGATCGAGGGAGAATCGACGAGAGGTATAACAACTGATAAGGCTGTTAAAAAATTAAGGGGAACACCTGGAACGATAGTTACCATAACAATAGCAAGAGAGGGAATGGAAGAAACCGACTATACAATTGAACGAGCAACAATAGAGATTATGGACGTACCATACTATGGACTTTTAACTGAGAATATAGGGTATATTAAATTAGTAAACTTCTCAAACGGTGCAGTAGTAGAGGTTAGGAATGCGCTTGATGAACTTCACAACATGGGAGCTATCAAATTCATTCTTGATCTTACCAACAATCCTGGTGGACTTTTAAATGAAGCTGTGAAAGTTAGCGACCTATTTATAGGCAAAGACAGCCTTATAGTCAGCACAAAGGGAAGAATGCCTAATGCGAATAGAGAATACAGAGCCATGAATAAGGCACACTATGGAAGGTACCCACTTGTTATTCTTGTTAATGGAGCAAGCGCATCTGCATCTGAGATTGTTGCAGGAGCTGTCCAGGACTGGTCAAGAGGAATCATAATAGGTGATACAACATTTGGTAAGGGTTCAGTTCAAACTATAGTTCCTCTGAGTGCTACTGAAGCACTTAAACTTACTACAGCAAGGTACTACACACCCTCTGGGAGGTGTATACATAAATCAGACACCCTTAGATTTCTACTAAAAAATCCTACAGACGAAAATGAATTTAGAACACTAAGAGAACCTATCAGAACGCTCTATGGTGGGGGAGGTATATTTCCTGATATATATGTAAAAACAGAAAAGACGCCCCAACTCGTTTGGCAGATATGGAGGAAGGGGGGATTCTTAAGTTTCGCTGCACACTTCACAAGACTCAATCCTGAACTTAAACGAAACTTCACACTTAAAGAAGAAATATATGATGAATTCAAAACGTATTTGAAGGAGGAGAAAGAACTTGAGATATCTGACCAGGATTGGGATGAAGCAATTCCCTTCATGGAGCGATATCTCCGTGCGTCAATAGCTGAATCACTCTGGGGTACTACGGGGAGATATGAAGAATCCTATCTTGTGTACGATCACTTCGTAGCAAAGGCGAAAGAGGTTCTATTCAGTGTATCTACAGTTGAAGAACTTTTTGCGGAAATAGATAATGCCAACAATAAACACTAATTACACTAAGTAATAAAATTCCATCGAGTTAAAGTGTAAAGAAACTTTACACTTATTTTTTATATAAGAAAAACAATTTAACAGGGACTTGGACGAGACTTGCTTGCCTTCGGCAGGATTGTATAATTGAACAACTCATCTGTCAATAGATTTTTATGTTTACAGGTATTATAGAAGAGCTGGGTAGGATAGGAAATATCACATGTCAGAGTGATGGTATTCTTATGCAAATACAAGCACCAAAAGTCACAAACGGTTCAAAAGTTGGAGAAAGTATAGCAGTAAACGGGGTATGTCTGACATTGAATAAGGTGCATGGAGATACATTCTCTACACTTATTATGAATGCAACCCTGAAAGCTACCAATCTCGGTCTCCTACGTAAAGGTAATTATGTGAATCTTGAAAGAGCACTTAGACTGATAGACAGATTAGGCGGTCATATTGTTTATGGGCATATAGATGGTCTTGCAAAGTTAACGGCTAAAAGGAATAATATCATTGAGCTATCTATCCCTGTTGAGTTCGTAAAATTTGCAGTAGAGAAGGGTAGTGTTGCACTGGATGGAATAAGTCTCACTATCCAAACGCTGAATAAAAACATTATAAGGATAGGCATAACTCCCTTCACAGAAAATAATACCAACATAAAGTACTGGCGAGTTGGAAGTAAGATAAATTTAGAAACTGATGTACTGATGAAATGGCATACAAAGGATAGTAGGCAGTAAGCAGTAGGGAGTAGGCAGTAGGCAGTAAGCAGAATGATATAGGTGACAGGTGATAGGTTATAGGTGATAGGTGAAATTTTGAATGTTGAATGAAGATTTACTTTATCCTTTAACCTTTTTACTTTATACTTTTACCTTTTTACTTTTACCTCTGCGAGGGATATAGTTTCACGCGAAGCTCGCAAAGTTCGCCAAGAACGGATTAAAAAGAACAGCGACTTAAAAAGACTCTAAATAATAAAGAAATCGTCAATTATCAACAAAAGGCACATGGATAGAGTAAACCTTTACACACTTGGTTGTAGACAGAACCAGTACGACACTGAAATAATAAGAGAGGATTTTGAATCCTCTGGATGGCATGTTGTATCTAAAGATAATAATCCGGAGTGTATCATTGTTAATACCTGCTCAGTAACAAACAGTGCAGAGAGACAGGCAAGAAATCTACTAAATAGATTACTCAGAGAAAATCCCTGTTCAAGAATAATTATGACTGGATGTTATGCCAGGAATAATCCAAAAATAGATCCTAAAATTGAAATACTACCATCAAGGGATGATATCACAAGGGAATTCACACTTCAGAGTAATAAGTATATAACTAAATTTGCCAACCATACAAAGGCATTCATCTCCATTCAAAATGGATGTGACAGGTTCTGTTCCTATTGTATAATACCTTATCTTAGAGGAAAACCCACATCACGACCTAAAGAAGATATCGAGGAAGAGATACGAGCTCTTTCATCAACTGGTTATCGTGTATTCATACTTACTGGAATAAATATTGGTAGATATAGCTATAATGGCTCAGATCTTATATCGTTGCTTGAATCCATTCTTGACATTGATGGAGTAGAGCTTCTTGGAATTTCTTCTATTGAACCGGAAACAGTCACCTCTTCGTTTATTGACTTCGTAAGTAAAGAAGACAGATTCTATAGATGGTTACACATATCCCTTCAATCAGGATGCAATAAAATCCTCAAGCTAATGGGCAGAAATTATACAAGACTTGACGAAAGAAAGATGATAAACATATTAAAAGACAATAACAAAGATATGTGTATAGGTACAGATATAATATGTGGATTTCCAGGGGAGGGTGAGAAAGAGTTTGATGAGACAAGAACACTCCTTAGTGAATTACCTCTTTCTTATTTTCATGTATTCAGATTCTCTGCAAGGAAATTTACAAAGGCATTCAACATGCCAGATAAACCACGGGCAGAGATAGTAAAAGAAAGGAGCAGAATAATTAGAGAACTTGGCAAGCAGAAATTTTACAATTTCCGCAATGAGTTCATAGGAAGAGAAATGAAAGTATTAGTTGAGAATAGAAGATTGGAGGAATTCCTTGTAGGAACTACTAACAACTATATAAAGGTATTATTTAAAGGAACCGCCAATCTTATGGGTAAATTCACTAAGGTGAGAATCGAAAAGATTGAAGCTGAAAGGACGTTGGGAATTAAAGTTAATTAGTTGATTAGTTGATTAGTTGATAAGTTAATTAGTTGATTAGTTGAATAGTTGAATAGTTGATTGCCAATTGAAGATTGACGATTTTAAATTGACTATTGACAATTTACTTTTGCCTTTTTACTTTTAACTTTTAACTTGTCCTTTATGTCAATTATGAAGATCGGAATTATATCTGACACGCACGATAGGCTCGATAAAATAGATAAGAGTATTAATATATTTAACCAAAAAGGGGTAGAATTAATACTACATGCAGGTGATTTTATATCACCCTTTGCTTTGAAGAGATTTAGTAAATTACATGCAAAATTAATAGGGGTATACGGGAATAACGATGGAGATATACTCACATTGAAACAAATCGCAGAAAAATTTGGATTCGAGATTTACAACTCCCCACGTGAACTCATTATAGGAAATAAAAATGCTGTGATTATGCATGAACCTCTCTTTATCTCTTATCTAAAGGATTTCGACCTGGTAGTTTATGGTCATACACACCATCTTGATATACAGGAAGGACACCCAATAATTATTAATCCGGGCGATGCTTCAGGATGGCTTGGTAAGTCAACAATAGTTATACTGGATTTAGAAACTATGCAAACTGAGGTTATTAATCTTTAAGTGTTGAGTGTAAGAGACTTGAATTTTTCTCGCAAAGGTGCAAAGGGCGCAAAGGTAAAGACACATTTGAATAAAAAGACTAACTTCTTCTTGGCGAGATACAATTTCTCTCGCAAAGACGATAAGACTCAATATCAAAATTTACAATTCGACGAGTTTAAGTCATTTAGTAACTGAGTCATTATGTCATTAAAGAAATAGTCAATTGTCCCGATGGAGTAGTATACTCACTCCACGGGATAAATCAATAGTCATTAGTTTACCCTGTGAAATGAGTATCTATTTCATCGGGGTCAATCAACATGTAACATTTAACATTTAACATTTAACTTGTCCTTTTAACTTTTGCCTTTTTACTTTTTACTTATCTTTTAACTCACCGTATAGGAGAGGTAGTATGAATCTCAAAAACTATATTGATAACTTCAAGGATAAAAAGATACTCATAATTGGTGATATCATGCTTGATGAGTACCTATGGGGGCGAGTAGATAGAATATCTCCAGAGGCACCAGTACCTCTTGTAGATATTGAAAGGGAATCTACCAGTCCTGGAGGTGCAGCAAATGTAGCGAATAATATACTATCTATGGGCGGAACCCCGATTCTTGCTGGTACCATAGGCAAAGATCCTGCGGGAAATATATTGAAAAAGACTCTTGTTGAGCTTGGGATTGACGGAACTGGTCTTGTTTCTATAGATAATCGCCTTACAACCCGTAAGACCAGGATTATTGCAGCTGACCAACAGCTTGTAAGATTTGACAGAGAAGACAGAAATAAGGTAGATAACTCCATCAAAAAGTTCCTTTTAGAATTTATTAAGAATAGGGTAAATAGTGTAGATGCTGTACTCATTGAGGATTACGATAAGGGTCTCTTTAATAAACAATTTATTGCAGAAATAATAAATACCTTTAAGGATCACATAATAACTGCGGATCCAAAATTTGACAATTTTCTTTACTACAATAACGTAACAGTTTTCAAACCAAACAAACGAGAGTTAGAAAGAGCTATGGGAGTAAAACTCTCCTATAATAATCTTGAAGATACTGCAAATAAGATAAAAGAAACCCTTAATTGTAAGAACCTTGTTCTCACTCTTGGTGGTGATGGCATGTTTGTAATTGGGGATAAGGGTAAGTGGCAAATACCCCATAAGGCTATGACTGAGGTTCATGATACTGCTGGTGCAGGAGATACAGTCATTTCTGCGTTGACTCTTTCACTTGTATCAGGTGCAAACATCTACGAATCCGCACTAATTGCAAACTATGCTGCTGGCATAGAGGTCGGCAAAGTAGGTGTGGTTCCCGTGAACAAAGAGGAACTAATAGCAGCAGTGAGTGATGACGATTGACGATTTTCGATTGACTATTTACGATTGACAATTGACAGATGATAAATGACGAATGACGAGTACCAGAGTATATCAGTATATCAGCAGATCAGTAGGCAGAATATCAGAGTATCAGGAGGTAGGAGCAACATCCTCGTTTCACCCTGTACGCTATGCTACAGGACAGGTAGGGTAAACAATTTCCTTTTTCCTTATTATTTCTCGCAAAGGCGCAAAGGGCGCAAAGTTAAAAGACTCATTTAAATAAAAACTTTGAATTTTTAATTGACAATTAACTATTTCTTTAATTACTCAATAAACTCAATCACTTTTTACTTTTAACTTTTTACTTTTAACTTGTCTTTTAACTAAATAAACCAAAACATGACTGAGAACATCAACATAACAATGCAGTCAATATCACCAGATGAACTGGTTACTCTTGTACAGAACGACGAGGTGGATATACACTCAATATCCATTGCTATACTGATACAGAAATGGATTGAAGCTATTGGGGATAGAGAGAGCCTTGATAATTTTTTTACTCTATTCAATGCTGTAACCATTCTCATGTCAATAAAACTACTAACACTCCTACCAACCGTTGATGAAAGAGACGAATCCGATGAGATTCAAAGAGATAGTGATGAAGAAGTTGACAGTGACTGGGTCTATAGTTTAAGAGATGAATTAAGAGAAAAAGAAATATATGCCTCCAGATTATTCTCAAGACCGCTTATTTCTCAAGAAAATATGCTCGAATTGATTAACCCAGATGCTCTCTATAAACTTGCTGATGAGGTTATTGCAAGATACAAGGAAAAACCCAACATAGAATGGCAGAAAGAGGAGATTGATATAAAAGCAAAACGCAGAGAAGTTGAGAAAGAGATAAAGGAAAGTGGTAGATTGAATTTGAGAACCATACTTGAAAGAGAAAACTCACTACTTAAGGTGATTATAACATTTATAATAGTACTTGAATTATGCAAACAAACCAAAATTAAACTTTTACAGCGAAGAGCCTTTGGTGCTATATGGGTAGTGTGGAAACATGTTTAATGTTAAATGTGAAATGTTGAATGTGAAATGTTAAATGCAAATTGAAGATTGACAATTTACTATTGACTATTTCTTTAATTACTAAATAAACCAAATAAACCAGATAAACATATAAGTTGATTAGTTAATTAGTTGAATAGTTGATTATGAAAAGACCCTACGACTCTAAAACACTATGACTGGCCATAATAAACCAAACAAACTAAATAAACTAGATAAACCAAACAAACCTCATGAAACAGCGAACTATAAAAAGGAAGATATCTACAGAGGGAATTGGTATACATACTGGAACCTTTGCTAAACTCTCTCTCCTACCAGCACCTCCGGATAATGGGATAGTGTTTCTAAAAAACAGGGTGAGAATCAAAGCAGACATTATAAATTCTGAGTCAAACCATGGTAGTACTATTTTAAAAAAAGATGGTGAAAGTGTGCATACTGTTGAACATATTCTTGCTGCATTTTATGGAACGGGTGTTAACAATTGTATATGTGAAATTACTGGAGATGAGATACCAGCACTTGATGGCAGCGCACTTGGATTTGTGGAGCTGATAAAAGATGCTGAGATAATCGAGCTTGACAAAGAAAGAGAAATAAAAAATATAAAGCAAACAGTCGAATATAGGGATGGAAAAAGAGAAATAATTGCACTTCCCGATAAAAATCTCCGCATCTCCTTTTATATCGATTATGAACGCGATTACCCTCCACCTCAATTCAGGTCATTTACAATTACACCAGAGGTATTTGAGAAGGAAATTGCACCAGCAAGAACACATACTTTTTACCGGTGGATAGAAGAAATATGGAAAAGAGGATTAGGTAAAGGTGGTAGTCTTGACAACGTACTGGTAATAGGAGAAAATGGTTTGATAAATAAAACTTCTTTAAGATTTCCTGATGAGTTTGTAAGACATAAGATACTTGACTTGATTGGTGACCTATCACTCCTTGGATGTCATATAAACGCTAATATATTTGCCTTTAAATCTGGTCATGTAGCAAATATAAATTTCACAAAACTTTTAAAAAGTCAATTGGAGGTAACTGTGTTTGATATAAAAGATATACAGAATATACTGCCACATAGGTATCCAATGTTATTGGTGGATAAAATAGTAGAACTCACAGATGAGAAGGTTGTGGGAATTAAAAATGTAACAATAAATGAACCTTTCTTTCAGGGTCATTTCCCAGGACATCCCATAATGCCAGGAGTGCTTATTGTGGAGTCATTAGCTCAGGTAGGTGGATTTCTTATGTTAAAGAAGGTAGACGAGCCCAAAAAATATGTAGTCTATTTCTTGAAAATAGATAAGGTAAAATTTCGAAAGCCTGTATTCCCTGGAGATACCCTACGAAATGAACTCAAACTGATAAAGCACAAAGAAGGTCTATTTATTATGCAAGGAAAAGCCTATATCAATGATGTTGTTGTCTGTGAAGGGGAATTTACTGCCAAGGTAGTAGAGAAATAACATTTCACGTACTTATCGCCCCGCCTTTGGCGGGGCTCCTACCACTTAAAAGACAAGGAAAAAGGAAAAAGTTAAAAGGCAAAAGTAAGAGGACGTTGCTATTCACACTCAACATTGAACATTTAACATAAAACATTAAACATTTCACATTTAACTTTTGTCTTATAGAAATTAATGAGACTATTTTTAAAATAAACCATATCATATCTTACTGCAATCCTCCTTGCCTCATCTCCCATATCTTTTAATCTTTTCCTATCGCCAACAATGAGCTTAATCTTCTCTCTAATCTCATTTATGTCATCCGGATCTTCAATGATTAATCCAGCATTATTATTTATTATCTCTTTAGCGCCAACATATTTTGAAACCAATACGGGACAACCGCAGCTCATTGCTTCTAAAACAGGGAATCCAAAGCTGTCGAAGTGACTTGGTAGCACCAATAGATCACATGCATTATACAATGCTGACATACTGAAGGTATCCTTATCCAGATAAAATAAATTAGGTACTGATGGGTGCTTATAAGACCTGCCTTTACAATCTCCTCTGCATATAAGGAGAGTAGCCTTCATATCTCTTAAAGCTTTAATAAGATTGGGAAGCCCCTTACGTTTATCCTGACCACCCACAAAAAGAAATACTATACCTTCTAACCCGAGAATATTTCGCGTTTTATCTCTCAATTTCTGGCTTGGTCGAAACTCCTCCGTATCAACACCCGGATATCTCACATATATTCTATACCTCGGAATGCAATAATCTTTTATTAATCTCCTCTTAAGCATATCCGAGACTGAGATAATTGGTATATTTTTCCTGTAAAGCCATCTCTCCATCAGGGTTGGTATTAAGAGTCTAATATTCCAATAAAACCTCCTTAGGGGAGATAGACGCAAGAAGAGCTTATTCTTGTGAAGGAGTTTTAGCGTGCTTTTGGAAGATGTATGAGCTGTAATACAGTGAGGAAAAAGATGAGATACACCCATTGAATGAACTATGTCAAATCTACTTCTTCTGCATAACAAGGTGGAGAGAAAAGGGAATATACCTTTTCTCAATAAATCAGGCCATCTTATAGAAGGAACATGCCTTACAAAGTTGGCATCTTCTGACTTGTTTGTAAATACAAAGGGGTTCAGGAGTTTTGATGCATTATATGCATACCTTTCAACACCACCCAGTTTTGAAACCTCTACTGAAACAAGGGAAATATGCATTTGAGAATTATTATTCTACCACACTTTTTTTCCTCAACATGATTATAAGAAGCAAGATAACTCCAATTGTTATACATGAATCTGCTAAATTAAAGGTCGGCCAGGTAAAATTTCCTATTCGTATATCTATGAAGTCAATGACACTATCTAGTCTTATTCTATCTATCAAATTACCTATAGCCCCACCTAATATTACAGAAAACAGCACAGACCTTTTTCTTATTGTATAGATAAATAGAATTATACACGCAGCACAAACAATATAAAGAAAGAATGGACCAACTGGAATTCCGAAAACAGCTCCGGGATTTCTAACATTAGTTAAGATAATAAAATTACCCAGAACCTTCACCTGTTCATTGAAATCAATAAAACGTGTAACAGCATACTTTGACATCTGATCTACTATGACTACGATAAAACAGATGGGTAAATATCTCATTTCTTTCCCTCTCTTATTTCCTCACATTCAATACAGTACCTTGCATAGGGTATACACTCAAGCCTTTTTCTCTCAATCTCTTTGCCGCAATCCTCACATATTCCATACCCATTGTTGCTTATCTTTTTCAAAGCACGATCTATTTTACCCAATATATCAGCCCTGTTCCCAGCGATATGTACATTTTCCTCTCTTGATTCCGCATCAGATGCTATATCAGCCTCATGGTCAGGATAGAGAGATAATTCTGATGTATAGTCCTGCTGACTCACCCTAATTCTTCCTTCGATATCCTGTAATTCCACTATCTTCCGCTTCCTCTTTTCAAGGAGAAGATTCTCAAAATATTCCAGATTCTTCTTGTTCATATTTCCCTCCGGTTGACTATCGAGGTAGTGAAAAAAACATACTTAACAGGGACTTTGAATTATTTCTCGCAAAGGCGCAAAGGGCGCAAAGGTTAAGACACATTTAAATAAAAAAATATTTTCCTCTTAGCTAACTTGGCGAGATACAATTTCTCTCGCAAAGGCGGTGCCCCTACATTTTCTATTCGTTATCGCGACCAGGAGGTCGCTCCTACCCATATCGAGATTAGGAAATCTCTCCTACATTTTGTCGTCCGTCAAACGACGGGCTCCTACCTTTTCGCTTCTTGCAAGGCCTTAACACATTTACTACATATCACGGGATGTTTAGGGTCCTGGCCAATTGTCTTCGAATATACCCAACACCTTGGACACTTTTTACCTTCTGCTCCTGTAATCTCAACCACTACATCGTTGACCCTTGTTCCCGATATATCACCCTCTTTCTCAACTAATTCAACCTGGGATACAATAAATAAGGATGGCAATTCACTCTCAAACTCTTTCAAGATTTTAACCTCATCTATATCATAGCTAAACAAACGCACCTTCGCCTCTAATGAATTTCCAATTAATTTTTCTCTTCTTGCAATCTCAAGCGGGGAAAGGACACTATCTCTTACTGATACCAGTTTTTCCCATTTCTGCATGAGATTTTCATCAATCAGGTTATCATCAGCCGTGGGAACACTTTGAAGGTGAATACTACCAACAAATCCTGCCTTCTGCCAGATCTCTTCGGTGGTAAATGGAAGTATTGGTGAAAATAATACTGATAATGCTTTTAATAACTGGTGTAACACAGTCTGCGCAGATTTCCTTTCAGGAGAATTAGCACCGTACGTATACAATCTGTCCTTGAGTATATCGTAATAAAACCGAGAAAGCGTAATGTTAGAGTAATCGAAAAGAAGAGAGTAAGCACGGTGGAAATCAAATTCATCATAAGCATTCCTAACCTTCTTAGTCAATACCTGTAGGGTGGAAAGAATGAACCTATCTATTGATAGAAGCTTATCTATAGTTATTGATTGAGTATTATCAAAGTCATAAAGGTTTGCAAGTGTATACCTGAAAGTATTTCTTACTTTTCTGTATGAAAGTATTGCTGCCTCGAGAGATTCCTCTCCAAATTCCATATCCCTTGTATAGTCGACTGAGGCGAAATAAAGCCTTAGTATATCGGCACCAAATTGTTTGACTATTACCTGTGGAGACATCACATTCCCAAGTTTCTTTGACATCTTCTTCTTCTCTACATCGAGAACCAATCCATGAGTAAGACATGTCCTGAATGGGGATTCTTCTCTCAAGGCTATACTCAAAATTAGAGAGAGCTGAAACCATCCACGATGTTGATCAACAGCCTCAACATAAAGATCTGAAGGCATACAAAGCCTCTTCTCAGTTACTGCCTTGAAACTTGATGATGACTCGAACCATACGTCAAGAATGTCATTTTCCCTCCTCAATCTTTCGCCCTCGCATTCAGGGCACTTCAATCCACTCTCTATTTCTCCCTTTCCTTCAAACCAGGCATCTGAACCCGCCTTTTCTACAAGGTGAATCGCCCTCTCAACAATCTCGTTATTAATGAATGTATTACCACACTTCTCACAGTACAATGCAGGTATTGGCACTCCCCAGTTGCGTTGTCTGGATATACACCAATCAGGTCTATTCGAAATTGAATCCCTCATTCTCTCTTTGGACCATCTTGGTACCCATTGCAATTTATCCACCCAATCCAGACACTTAGACCTCAGTTCGTTGTGATCTATTCTTACAAACCACTGGGGGGTTGCACGGAATATAACTGGCGAACCACATCTCCAACAGTGAGGATAGGAGTGTGCAATGCTATCTGAATACATTAGATTATTATTTCTCTCGAGTGCTTTTACAATATCATTATTAGCTGAGAATATTTCTTCTCCTGAAAATTCACCTGCCTCTTCAGTAAACATGCCTTCTTCATCAACAGGAGAAAGGATAGCCAGGTTGTATTTCTTTCCAACAAGATAATCCTCGTATCCATGTCCAGGAGCAATGTGCACTACACCTGTTCCCTCCTCGGTTGACACAAAATCTGCAAATATAACTACAGATTCTCTATTAAAAAGTGGATGAGAAACCTTAATATCTTTTAGTTTATCCCCATATATATTTTGAATCTTTCTGTAAGGAAGTCCTATCTCATCGAGAGAGGTAAGTCTTGTGGTGGCAAGAATAAATTTACCTCTTTTTGTTTCAACAAGCGTGTAGTCTATTTCTTTCCCTACGGCAAGAGCCACATTTGCTGGAATAGTCCATGGTGTAGTTGTCCAAACAAGAAAAGATGCATTCTTTAGAATCTTATTATTTGTGGATTTAATTGCAAATCTTATAAAAATGGAGGGTGAGATATGTTCCTCATATTCAAGTTCTGCTTCTGCGAGGGCAGTCTTGCACTTTACACACCAGTGAATTGGACGCCTTTCCCTGTATATATAACCATCATCTAAGAGCGCTTTTAGTACTCTTAAGACATCTGCTTCATATTTCTTATCATAGGTGACATACGGGTTTTCCCAATCACCAATTATACCAAGCCTTTTAAACTGTTCTCTCTGTACATTTACATACTTCTCCGCATATGCTCGACAACGGTTCCTCACCTCTTCCCTTGTGCCAGGTTTCTTCATCATCTTAGTTACCTTATGTTCAATTGGCATACCATGACAGTCCCACCCTGGTATAAAAGGAGTCTTATAACCAGATAGTGACTTGAACCTTACAATAAAATCTTTTAAAATCTTATTTAAGGCATGACCAATATGTAATTCACCATTAGCATAAGGAGGACCATCATGCAGTATATAATAATCTCCATCCCTTTCTATTAATTTTTTATAAATTTCCTCGTTTTCCCAGAATGAGAGAATCTCAGGTTCCTTCTCCTTAAGATTCGCTCTCATAGAGAAATCGGTTCTTGGAAGATTTACAGTCTTACTATAATCCATCAAACCCCCGATTTTACAGGTTATCGGTTATCAGTAATCGGTTATTATTATTTGATAATCTTTATTATGGATTTGAACAAAACTTTTTGCATGTTTCATCTCTTTACTTCTTACCGATCACCTCTTGCCAACTGATGGGTAGAGATTACCGATAACTGATAACAATAACATTTAAAATCTTAGACATATTTTTAAATGTACAAAATCCATTAAAAATTATCTAACCAATTTCACTACCATAGTATCTATCCCCGCAGTCACCAAGACCGGGAACTATATAACCATTTTTATTTAACTTTTCATCAACTGCTGCTGTTACTATATCTACTGATGGGTATTTCTCTGTTAAAATTTCTACTGCTTTTCTTGAGGATATTATACTTACTATTCCCTTTGGTTTACATCCTCTCTCACAAAGAATCTTTATTGCTTTTACAACGGTACCGGCTGTTGCTACCATTGGGTCGAGAAAAAACGCATCCCCTGTAACATTAGGAAGATTTACAAAGTAGACAATTGGATATAGACTCTCTTTATCCCTTTTAATGCCAACAAAACCCCCTTGGGCATTGGGAAAAATGTCAAGTGCGGTTTCGAGCATCGGTATACCTGCTCGTAACACAGTAATAAAAATAATTTCATCCATAACTAATCCTTCCGATTTACCAAGTGATGTCTCTACCTCCATCCGGGTTGTTCTTGTATTCCGCATCATTTCATACAAGAGAAATGTAGTTATCTTTTTGAGACTCTTCCTGAAATTAAACGATTTAGTAGCAACATTCCTCAAAATTGTAAGTTCATTTTGCACAATAGGATGGTCTATAACATGAACCATGTAGTAAAATTAAAAATCAAATAGCAAAAATCAAACCTGCCTGCGGTAGACAGGTATCAAAATGCGATTGCTTCGCTCTTGCTCGCAATGACAAGAAAGAGAATGTCAAAATGCGATTGCTTCGTCATCCGTCAATCCGTCGTTCGCACGACCCCGCCAAGGCGGGGTACTCCAAAAAGCTGTCATTGCGAACGAACGAAGTGAGTGTGGCAATCTCATTTAAATTAGTTATTAAGCAATTAAGTAATTAAGTTATTTGTAAATTAATATTATCATTAACAGTCTAAAGACTGTCACTCCTCTCGTTACTCCCCTTGTGTTATAAAGGTTTCAATGACAAACCTCAACCGAGGGTTAAATGTTATTATCCATTAGCTCTTCTAAATCCTGTTTTAATATACTGAGTTTTTTCCCCAATTCCTTCTCTCTTCTCCTCGTATTCTCTATAACCTGTGGATCTGCCTTTTTCAAAAAATCAGTATTAGAAAGATTATTTTTGGTCTTTTGTAGTAGCTTCTCCAATGCAGAAATTTCTCTCTGTAATCTTGTCCTCTCCTTTTGTACATCGATTACTCCAACCAGGGGAATAACTATCTCATAATCATGTGAGGCCCTTCTTATCCCTTGTTCAGGCTTTTCTGTTAGGAATTCCTCTAAAAAAGAAAGTGTTTTAATATACTGTTTAACCAACTTGAGTTCCTTATATTTTATATATACTGGTATCTCTTTCTTTACAGGAATACCAAAGGATGTTTTTGCATTTCTTATATCAGTTATTATCTCTATTGTTGTATTGAAAATACCCTCTATCTCTGTATCTCTTCTATCCTTTTTCGGATACTCAGAAATCATTATCGAACCATCACCGGTATATAACTCTTCCGTTATAAATGGCATAAACGGATGGAGTAAACGTAGAATATTTATAAACACTTCATAACCAGTGTCTATATGCCCTGTATCCTTTATAATTTCAAGATAGAAATCACAGTATTCATGCCAGAAGAACTCATATATACGCATAATCGCCTCATGCAATCTGTAGGACGATAGTGCTCTATTGATATCTCCTATAACACAGTTAAGCCTTGAGATTATCCATCTATCAGCCAGGTCAAGTTCATAGGATATGCATTCGTGTGTTTCCTTTAATATTTCAAGCAATCGGTTTGCATTCCATAGTTTGTTACAGAAATTCCTACCAAGTTCAAATGTGCGTTCCTCTATGCGTGGATCCTGCCCTTCACCAGCAACAGCGAGTATGGAAAATCTAAGTGAGTCTGTACTATACTGCTTTATTATTTCTAAAGGGTCTATCCCGTTACCGAGTGATTTTGACATCTTTCTGCCAATCTTATCCCTGACTGTCCCATGAAGATAGACATCCTTGAACGGGTATGTTCCGGTAAAAAAGTAACTTGCCATAATCATTCTCGCAACCCAGAAGAATATTATCTCTGGTGCTGTTACAAGGAGATCAGTTGGATAGAAATAATCAAAATCAGGATTCTTTTTTGGCCATCCAAGAGTCGAAAAAGGCCAGAGCCAGGATGAAAACCATGTATCAAGAACATCAGTATCCTGAACAATATTCTCCGACCCACAGTATGGACACCTCTCGGGTTTTTCTACTGCAACAATAATATTTCCACAACCAGTATTTTTGATTTTTGATTTTTGATTTTTGATTTCTTCCTGTTTACAATAGTAAACAGGAAGCTGGTGACCCCACCACAGTTGTCGAGAG
>JAGMCL010000147.1 GCA_023129165.1 Caldifarciminota bacterium
CAAGAGACTGAAAGTTTATATTATACTATTCTACTCTAATAAAGATCTCAATATGGTTAAGAGTCGGTGTCCAAGTACTCTATACTCAAAAATCTCCTTTGCCTTTATTACATTCTCCTTACCCTTCTCTAACACCTCACGATGGGCCAGGATATATCTTACTTTTTCTGCAATCCTTAGAGGATAATCCATATCTATTTTACCATAATAATCAATAAGCATATCCTCGGGGAGAATGAATTTTGCCTCACCAACTCTTGTTGCTAATATATACTTTCCACAAGCCATATATTCAGGCAGCTTTACAGTTGTTCTAAAATTTCCTATCCTATCGTTTGTCTGACTTGAAAGGCAAATATCAATAACCGCTAAATATTCAGGTAGTTCAGAATGTGCAACTTCTCCTGTAAATATAATCTTATCCTCTATATTAAACTCCTTTATCTTCTCACGTAAAATAGGCACCCCATTTCCATTACCAATAATTATCCCCTTTACTGGTTCATCTTTCAGAAGACCAATAGCTCTCACCACTTCCCAACCATAACATATACCAAGGACTTCACTCCATACAATAGAGCCTACTGTTCCTATAGTGATTTCAGCCTTAAGTTTTAGTTTCTTTCTTAATTTTATTGATTCTACCGGGTGCATTTTTTCAGTATCCACCCCATCTGGCAAAAAGTAAACTCTGTCTTTCTTCCTATACTGCACCCTTGTTTTTAGATATTTTGCATAGAGAGAACCACGTGCAATGATAACATCGCATATCTTCCAAAAAAACCTCTCTAAAATCTGCACTATCTCCACTTCTATATTGCTAACCTTCCATAAAACCCGCATAAGATCGCTGGCGATATCGCCAGTATCCAATACAATATTACTACCAAGAAATAACTTTGAAAATACACCAGCAACGAATGTGGCTATACCAATATCTATAATATATAAAATATGCGGTTTCTCTTTATAACATCTTTTTATAAAATAAAAAATCGCTGCATATCTACTTTCGGGCTTATAATATATTGATATCTGATAATACGGTCTTAGATGTTCCTCAAAGGCTCTAACTCTTCTTCCAAAGACACTTCCGTAACCTTTGTTAACAAGAAATAAAATATTTGTTCTTTTATTTGGCATAGCTTAACAACAGCTTCTCATATTCTAATCCCATTCTCTCCCATCTATACTGTAACGCTTTCTTTCTGGCATTTTCCCCTATTCTTTTCCTGATTTCATAATTCTCTGCAAGAATTTTTATTTTTTGTGAGATCTCAACTGCATTCTTAGGATTCTTTAGTATTATCCCATCCACTCCATTTTCCATAACTTCAGCTGTGCCGGTCTCTTTTGACACAATACAGGGAAGACCTGATGCCATTGCCTCAAGCACTGCAATACTACATGCCTCATAAAGACTTGGAAATACAAATATATCCGATGCTCGATAGAGAGCAGCGGTATCCTTTCTGAAACCCATAGGTATCACCCTTTTTTGAAGACCATATCTTTTGATATATCTAACATAGTGCCTACCCCGTTGCGGCCCAATAAGCAAAAGTTTTATTCTCTCATCTTTTATCTTACGAAATGCCTCGAGTAGGAACTCAGCACCCTTCCTCTTTACACGAAGATCACCTATAAAAAGGACAAGAATATCCTCATTAGAAAAACCAAGCTCATCTAGTAACCGCTTTCTACACATATCCCTACCTGTAGCTGTAAATTCATCTGTATTAACTCCATTGTACACTATATGTATCTTCTCTTTATCAACATCTAAATATTTAATAAGTTCATTCCTGATCTTATTAGAAGCAGCTGTTATTATCCCATGTTTTCCATAGACAACTTTTTCGAGGTTCGAATTGATTGAAGTAAAAAATCGATGATACAAACCCTTTACACCAGGTTCATAACATACAGACTTTTCAATTTTCTTCCAGGCAGAATGACAAAACTGACAGTTGTTTATATGATATGGATGTAAAATTACAGTTCCAGTTATATGTAGTACATCATAACTCTTCCCGCTAAGTTTTATATTTATCAATAACATAAAAAATAGATCTTTTATTATATGCGGTAGGTTGGGAATGGGAATGCGATAAAAAGAAACATTGTTTAAATCTACTATATCGCTCTCTGCCTCTATCGCAAAGAGATTTATAACATATCCCTTTCTGGCAAGATAACGTGCAAGTTCATACTGTATTCGTCCCTGTCCTTCATCCCTCATGAACCTATGCGTAACCAATGCTATATGCATAAAAAGGTAAATAGATTTTAATTAGATTAACCGCGCATAATTGATTCAAATATAAAACCCATCTTTTCCGACATAGTTTTTGCTGTAAATCGCCTTTCAACTTTTATTTTTGCTCTTTCCCCGATTTTTTTTGCAAGACTCTGATTCTCGAGAAGTTTTATACAGGCATCTGCAATTGCTTTTTCATCTCCAGATGGAACAAGTACTCCATCTATTCCATTATCAATTATCTCCACTGGTCCACCCATGTTTGTTGCGACCACAGGTTTTCCGCAGGCCATAGCCTCTATTATAACCATACCAAAGGGTTCCGGAGACGTTGAAGCATGAATTATTATATTTGATGCTCGAATAATGCTATATATGTCTTCTCTATATCCTACGAAAGAAATACATTCTTCAAGTTGTAATCTTGAAACCAAATCTTTAAGATATTTTTTGTATAAAATATCCTTTTGAGATTGAATATCTCCAACTATAAGAAACCTCGTTTTGGGAAATTTCTCGATTATCTGCTGTGCTGCCTTTATAAAATACTCCTGACCCTTCCATTTCATAAGTAATCCAATCATACTAATATAATTTAAAGAACTATCAAATCCATTTAGAGCTTTGACTTTATTATCTTCTGGATATATTCCTGGGTATACTGTATATGTTCTGTGAGTTATCTCTGGATAAGTTGACAAAAACCTATCTCTATTAAATTCACTGTTGAAGACAAAGGCATTTGAAGGAATTGCCACAGCAACCTTTGAAACAGTGTCTCTTCTATTAAATATACCATGCCAATAACACAGTGAGTAAACCTTTACCAGACGTGCTGCAATCCCACCATATATGTGACTTCTCACATCATTACTGAACACAATATCTATCTTCTCTTTTTTTATTACAGTCATAATCAATCTTACAGAACGTATAAGGCAAAAAATATTTAAGAGCCTTCCCGAATTCCCAAGATATACGGGTATTTCCAACTCTCTTATCTTTTCAATAAGATAGCCAGGTGAGAGAAACAGGACACAAATATCAAAGATTTGCCTATTAATACTTGATAATAGATTCAGGAGAAACCTTGCACTTCCTCCTTTCTGGTTTCCATAACTCTGTATTACGAGAACTCTATACATGAACCTCCTGAATTCGTTTTATGTAGTGTGCAAAATCTAATCACAGATTCACCCTGTTAAATATTTACAAAATTAATTACAAGTCGTCACTCCTGGTTCTTTATTTAACAGGGGAGCCACAGAGAATTAATTTTACTCCCTGCCCTATTAGATGTTTACTATCTAACGGGGTGAATGTCCTCTGTGGTTTGTCATATTCTTTTATATTATTTTTCATAGTATCTCATTTTAGCTGCGATAAGCCTGATAACCTAATAGCAACCATACCAGAGGACCTACTGAGTAAAGACGTAAATCAATTGTCAGGAGTATTTCGAATGCTATAACAAAAATGAGTTTTGAGAAAAAGTCACCGTTGCTAACATAACGCATGAATGAATTACGTAACAAAAAGTATAATAAAGTAAAGAAGAACATAGCGCCAATGATACCTGTAGAAGTAAAAAGGGAGACCATAAATCCCTCTCCTGATACTCCTTCCCCTCCAAACTTCGCTGCTGCAAGCGTACTTGACCCAAGGCCATGACCAACAGGATACTTAAACATCATCAAGAAACCTTGCATTATGCCCTTCCAATGCAACCAGAGCGTGCTCCCCTTTGCAAATGGGTCAAAAATACCCGAGGTTGTATGAGAAAGATAGGCAGCCTCAGGGGTTGTAACATTTATATACGGAATAGATATCTTAGTAGCCAATCCTATATATACGATTATTATAACCAGAAAAGCAAGAGCTATAATCTTCGGTCTTTTTAGACCTAATATCGTATAGATTCCCATACCAAGTATAAGACCAAGTAGGGCACCCCTTGTGGCAGACATTACAAGGGCATATAATATAATGCAAAGAACTGCAAGAAGGGGTAGGTTTTTTATGTTCCTTGTGGCAAGAGCAAAAGATATTATCCCGGCAATCATAATATATGTTGTGTATTCTTGAGAACTGGCAAATGTGGATACTGGTCTTAACCAACCTCGTATCGAAAGTGCCCCATAACCTCCAAGTTCGACCCAATACTTCTCAAATGTAGTATAGCCAAGAAAATTTTGTTTCAATCCATACAGGGCTACAATAAGCCCAATAAATACAGTAAGGTATAGAATACGATTCAACCTTTCTTTATCAATGAATCTGCCAAAATAGAACCAGATTATCGGAATAATGAAAAATAAAGAGCCAGTTATACCAACAATTAATCCTCCCTGTATTGGGTTGAGCATTTCTAAGAAAAACCAAATAAAAAGTAGATTTACAAATCTTATTATAGGTTTCTCTTTGAAAGAACCAACAATTGTATTAAGATGAAAGACCATAAGATATAAAAACATGAATATCGTGAATATAGAAGATATAATAAGTATTGGGTCGAAGCTTACATAAGGGTTATATACATATATATACCTTCTGAGGAATGCCATAAAGGGCAGGTATAAGAGAAGGGCAAAGACTCCTGCCTGTATTCTTAAACAACAAACACCAATAACAAACATCAATACAGTTATTATAGCAATTCTTATATTCATATCTACTATTGCCTTACCAATAAAAAATGATGCAGCAGCAATAAAGAGTGGAAATAGAAGTCTACTTGTGTTTCTTTCATTCAAAATAAGTGGTATCTTTTTTATGTTAGAAAATTTCATAGATAAAAATCAAAGGCTCGAAAGTTTAAAAATTAAATGTAATATATTTTCAAATTTATCTGCAAGCTTTTGCCAGTCATAATCGGATATATCCTGAGTAACCTTTGGGGGTTCTCTATCGAGACAACTTCCAATCGCCTTCTTAAGGGAAATTGAATCTGGCTTAGAGAATATGACATTAGAAAACCCAAGGCGAGCAACCTCATCAAGTTCTGGGCTCACAACAATCCATTTTCCAGAAGCAGTATATTCAAAAACTTTAATAGGACTCATTGCATGATAGTATAATCCTTCATATTGTGGATATAAGCCAATATCAGTTGCGGCAAAATACTCCGGGATTCTTGCGTATACTACCGGTCCGGTTAGTATAAACGTATCTTTATATTGTTTTACTCTTCTCCTTATCTCTGGAATAACAGTAGCATCGCCTACTATTAGACATCTCAGGTCACCTCTCTCTTTATTCAATTCACCTAATGCATCAATAAAATATAGTGACGGAGCACATGTAATACCTATTAGACTTACAATCTTCTTATCTACCAGTCCATACTTTTTTCTAACCCTTTTGCCACTAATACCTTGAAATCGGTATACATCCACACCATTGGGTACATAATACACATTTTTGTTATATAGTTTCGCCTGTTTAAAGCCAATATTAGAGGCAGCTATAACTGCTGTTGCTCTACTTATATAATTTATATCTATTTTTTTCCAATTATTATCTACAGACCAATCTGCACAATCAAGATAGTCAAATATAAGTGGAACATCTGTATTGAAGGGAGGAAACCCTGTTAGATAAGATGAGGGTCCTGCAACCATAATATCAATATCAAACCGTTTTATAATATATCTTATCTGTTTTTGAAATATAACTTCATTAAATATAGAAGCCTTTGATTTATCCCTTGACAATCTTCTAACCGCATCATAGAATCTTACAATGTGATGATAGTAAACCCCATTTTGGTATTTATAATAGTAGGTTATACTCCCTGCTATCCCTATTAAACCTTTAAGGGTATCTGAGAATGTATCCCATTCAATAATATGTAGCCTATGCCTTTTTTTAAGTTTATCAATGATATGCTCGTTTCTGTGCTTAAAACCCTTTGTTCTGGGCATATGGGGTATCCATAGAATATTCATGGATTATCTATCTATTTAAATTAGCCGAAATTAACCATCCTTACTTAACCTTTTATAATTCAGAAAGAGAAAATATATGAAATAGATTCTCTGACATAGCAATGAAAAAAAATAAAAAAGATACAAAAATGGTTTATGAGAAAAAAAACGTTTATTCCTCCTAAGATCCTCCCAAAACATTCTTATACCAACAACTCTTATAACACCAAGAAGAGGTCTGCGATACAGAAAAACTGTAGGGTGTTTCTTACATAACATAAACTGTCCTTCACATATCTTACCGATCTTTTTGATAAACTGAGCAGGGGTCTGTTGTAAGGGTGGGTGTCTCACTATCATATCTTTATTAAAAAGAATGCTTCCATATTTCTGAGCTCTCAGGAAAAAATCAGTATCTTCACAAACAAAGGCATATTCCTCGTCAAACCCCCCACTTTCCATCAGTGTGGATTTCCTGAATGCCATGTTACAACCAACAGCATCTCTTCCTTTTGTAATAACTTGATGTGTAAATGGAGTAGTAGACTCTAAGTTTGTTATAACTTTACCTGTAATTCCCACAATACTACTATTTCTAAAACCCTCAAGTATTGCATATAACCAGTTTTTATTAACAATACAGTCTGTGTCAGTAAATGCAACAAACCTACCCCTTGCATTCTTTATCCCAAAATTCCTTGCAGACGGTAGACCTTTATGTTCCTGGTATAGATATTTTAGATATTTTATCCTGCCTTTGAATTTCTCTACAACATCTGCAATTATATCTTCAGAACCATCATCTACTACGATTATTTCGTATAAATCCTGGGATAGTTTCTGCTCTATTAGTGATTCGAGAACATTTACAAGGAGTTTTTCCCTATTATATGTTGGAATTATTACTGAAATCTCTATCATATTTGGTTTTTCTGGTTTATTGAGTTTGTTGAGTTCATTGGGTTTATTGAGTTTTTTAGGTTTGTTGGGTTAAAAGACAAGTTAAAAGTAAAAAGGAAAAAGTAAAAAGTAAATCTTTTACCCTGCTTGTCCTGTAGCCAAGTGTACAGGATGAAATGAGCATCTATTTCATTAGGGTTAATTGTCATTTGTCATTCAACATAAAACATTTAACATCTAACATTAACCATTCAACATTTCACGTACTTATCGCGACTAGGAAGTCGCTCCTACATTCAACATCAAACATTCAACATTCAACATTTCACATTAAACAAACCAACTAACAAACTATCAAACTATTCTCTAATAGTCCTTCATATACTTCTTCTGTTTTCTCTACAATTATTCCCCATGTATAATTTCTCTCCACCTTTTCTCTTCCACTCTTTCCCATCTCCCTTCGCATTTTTCCATTCTTCAGTAAATATACTATCTTATCAGCAATTTCTATGGGTTTCTGAATAGTTAGAAGCCCATCTACTCCTTTACTTATCACTTCGCGAACTGCAGGTATATCTCCCCCAATTACCGACTTTCCCATAGACCATGCTTCAACAAAAACCATCCCAAAAGCCTCTGCTTTCGAGGGTACACATAACACATCACAGGCTGCAATGGCGCTTGTTTTTGCAAACTCATCCATCTCGCCAAGTTCAAGGATATCCTCCTCTTGAGACAGGGATTTACCATAACCTATAAATACAAAAGTCGTTTCTGGAATTTTTTCCCAAACAAAATGTACAGCATCTCTCAATACATAATATCCCTTCTTTCTCTCCTTCCTTCCAACAAACAAGACCATATACCTCTTTACATTATATTCTCTTCTAAACCATTCTGCATCGTAATTGGGGGACAATATTGGTGCATTACCGATAACCCTTATTTTCTCTTCCACTACTCCCTTGCTTGCCAACATCTTCTTCTCGTATTTTGTTTTTGCTATTATAGTATCTGCTTCGTTGTATAATTTTATATCAATGGGAGCATCTCCCCAATAACCTATATGACAGTGTGGAACAATGATAAATGGTTTCTTGAATCCTTTTGCAAGAATTGAAGATGTATATCCAATAAGTTCCATACCTGTTCCGTCGTAGTGAATAATATCCGACCATCTTATAAACTCTATTATTTTTCTTGAAAATACCTTATTGAACATCCAAACTGCAACTTTACTTAATACACCATAAAAATGTAGTTTATAAATTGGAAGAAGCCATATTTTCTCAAAAAGATTAATCCCAATGATATTAACCTCTACATTTCCATTAAAATAACTTCTTTCTTTCAGTGATGAAGTGAATCTTTTACAGGAATCCCAGAAATCTACCCTTTTATCAAACCTCGCTACAATCCTAACCTTATGAACCTTTGACATCTCCTGTGTTATTTTCCACAGATAATTTTCCTTTCCACCAAGTCCTTGACCATACATTGTCGAAATATAGAGTATATTCATATTTAGTTCTTTTTACTTTTCTTGCGCTATTACCTTTTTATAACTAAGTTAACCTTATTACCGATTACTTCATGCTCTATACTCTACCCCTTACTCCCTACGCACTACACTTATCGTCCCGCCAAAGGCGGGGCTCCTACCTTTAATTTACTATTTTCGATTGTCGATTCCTGTCTACCCCCGCCAAGGCGGGGCAGGCGACAGGTAGATACGATTACTTTCCAATATCATTTAACCTAATCAACTATTCAACTAATCAACTCTTATCCCATTCAACATTCAACATTTACTATCAAACTATCTCTCTGTACACATCAAGCGTCTCTTCAGCACACCTCAGCCAGGAAAACTTTTTTACTCGTTCTAAACCTTTAGCTATCAGTAACTCTCTCAACTCGATGTTATTTACAACATCCTTTATCTTCTCTTTTATCTCCTCAACATTCGTTGGATTAACCAAAACTGCTGCATCTCCTGCAACCTCGGGAAGTGAAGATGTATTTGAAGTAATTACTGGACATCCACAGGCAAATGCCTCTAAAATCGGAAGTCCAAAACCCTCCATTGTGGAAACAAATAAAAGTAGTTCTGCACAGTTATATAATATACAAATATCCTGAGTATTTAGTTCATTTATCAAGACTATCTCATCTATAGAAACCATAGATTTTAATAGTTTAGAAGAAATGTTCTCCATATTTCCCACTACTACAAGTTGCAGTTCCTTCTCGTTCATTCTCTGGAAAGCCTTTATTGCGTTATAAAGGTTCTTATTTTCCACAGTCCCAACACATAGCAGATATCGTTTCTGTATACCAAAACGACCCTTTAAATAATTCTTTAAACTTATTTTATCTGTCAAGGGATTAAACAATTCTTTATCTACTCCCTCATATATAACCCTGATATTATTCTCTTCAACCCCTATAATTTCAATTATATCATTCTTCGTTGCATTAGAAACTGTAATAATCTTTTTCACCCGCTTGATACCCCTCAACTGAAGTCTATAATCTCTTGTGTTCCTCAAATAGACAGACCATGCATCGTTAAGGTGGTATGGTATTAAATCGTGTATGGTGACAACCGTATTGTGTGGTGGGAAAATGGGAAGTACAACATCCCTTAATGGACCAAAAACCATAGGAATATGGTATACATCTACATCCGTATTGAATCTTAACAACTGCTGAAAAAACCAGTTAAGCCTTTTGTATCCTGGTAGATAACGTACCCTTGAATGTTTAAATAACTCATTAATTGGATTTGATTTATCATCTAATGCATAAAGAACAACATCATCTTCGCAGATTTCTAATATATTCTTTACAAGGTTATATGTATATACACCAATTCCTGAGCTTAAGATTGATGACTGGAGAAGTCTTGTATCAATTCCAATTCTCATATTAGGTTACCGATTTCTCCAAATATCTATCACAAACCATGGTGGCTTGGATGCAGCACCACCATACATAAAAGTAGCCTGAAAATTAATCCAAAACGAAATAACAACCAAAAACCAAAATATTATTTTTAATATCTTTTTTCGAGACAGGTTATACCACTGGAAGGTTGACACAGCAAAAAGAGGTATAATTGGAACCAATAACCTTCCAGCATATTGATATCCTATCGCCATCCAGCCGTTTAACCATACCAACATAAAAAAGACTATACTAAACAAGGATATCAAGAGTGTTTTTCTCTTATAGCAGAACCGAAACACAGCAATAAGACTATATATCAAAAAGGGTGAGAACATCAGGAAGCCATGAGTCTCATCTGCAAGTATATTGATTCTCTTAAATATTGTCTGAGTCCAATGTTGATATGTTTTTAAAAAGACTTGTGATGAATTCATGTGAGTAAATTTTATAATACTGCCCATAATATGGTAATTTATTGCAAACTGTACTACTCCAAGAACTAAAAAAGGTATTATGAACCTAACTAACACTGTAAACCTCTTTGTTAACAAGAGCCATATGCATGTAAGTGCACCAAATACACCAAAATAAGGTTTCAAAATTATAGCAAATCCAAGCAAAATTCCTGGTAATACATAATTTTTTTTCAATAGAAGAAACCATATTGAAATAACAAGTATAATAAACATAAGAGATTCAGGGAATAATGCCTTGGAGTACCACCATACTGGTGTACAAAATGAGAATACCAAAGCGAATAAAAGAGCCTTATCTTTATCTACAAAATGAGATAATACCTGCCATAAAAGATATAATGCCAAAACCGAAAAAAGTGAAATTATCAACATTGCACAGCTATCAAATAGCAAAGAATATGGAAACCATCTAAAGGGCCATAAAAATAAAGAGAGGAAAAAAGAAAGACCAAGGTCATGTTGGGGATATTCAAGTAATTTTTTGCCATTTAGATACCTATAATCTTCTTTAAACCTGAATGGAACCCGGGATGGAGGTTTCATTAGATCACTCCACTCAAAATCAACAACCTTTCGCCAATCATATGCCTTTTTAGTATCAGTGTCAATCAACAGGGTATGATGGTCAAGCCATTTGTTAGCATACACATCACCGACATCATTTGTACCTTTCCACATGGCATCATAATAGTTATTGGATATCTCAATATCAAAATCTCTTATTATGCTTGCCACAATAGGCAAATAGTGAAGATCGTCACCTACATAGCTGTGAGAGAGTTCAAAATATATGGGAAATTGAGACTTCAAGGTGGTTCTTAGGTGTACAAAGTTTGGAGAGATAAAGAATATAGAGGCTATAAAAAAAATTATATAATCACGTTTATTCATAAGACATAATAATTTGTTATTGGTTATTAGTTATTCGTTGTTTCCCATTTATCCTTTTTCCTTTATCCTTTTTACTTTTTCCTTTTTCCTTTATCCTTTTTCCTTTATCCTTTTTCCTTTATCCTTTTTCCTTTATCCTTCTCCCTTCACTCATCATCAGTACTTTTTCAAATACCTCCTTTGGTTTAATACCGTTTATACATTTTCTTCTCTTTGAACAATTTTTGGCATGGCATGCCTCCTGGCAGCCAAATTTTATCCTGTCTGGCTCAAGTGTCACAACATCACCCCAATAAGGTTTTGAAAAGACTGCATCTGTTCCACCATAGAGGACAATTGTTGCAGTTCCAACACCTCCTGATAAATGTGCAGGGAAAGAATCCACCCCAATAAAGGCAAGGGCGTTCTTTAAAAGATACGAAAACTTACTTAAAGAAATCTTTCTATAATCTCTACAATTACTTATAAGCTCATCGTTATCCAAACCAACCTGGCATACTGTATATCCATATTTAACTAATAATTTTACAAGGTATGGAAAGTAGTCCCAGTTTCTTGAATCATCATACGTTCTTGGGTGAATAATGATATAACTATTCTCATCTATAGGAAACTTTTCTTCTTTTATACAGGGTCTCCCTATTTTATCCTTCGTTAATCCACATAACTCCGCAAAAATCTCAACGACATTTTTACCAGTACTTTTATTCCTCAATAACTCATCATATGACAACTGAAACCCATAATATGGAGTATAGATATGACAGTAGTCTTCTAACATTTCATCTTTTCCAGGCAGTCTATCAAATTCTACTGCATAGTTAGTACTCTTGTTGTTTTCTGGATATGGTATAATCTTTTCAATGAATGGATTTTCTTCTAATATGCTAAAGTATCTCCTTTTAGTCATAAAATCTATTTTCTTATCAGGATATTTCCTCTTCAGACCATCCACTATACCTGTCATTCGATATACATCACCAAAACTCTGCGGCATAATTATAAGAACTTTATTGCTATCACTCCTGGTATTTATCCTTGTGGTAAGCCTTGTTTTAATCTTAAGTGCTTCATCGGAAGAAAATATTTTGAGAACATCTCTGTCTCTCCTTATTACAAATCTCTTCTCCTGCTCTCTTGCCCTTAGTGCCTTAAGTAGTTTTGGAAGTGCATTTAAAAAATTTCTTAAGCATGAACAACTTCTCATTCTAAGACCACCTATGATGTTTCTTGGCAGCCACAACCAGTGCTTGAGGAAAAGACTGTTGTCAGTAAGATTCTTCCACATAAATAGGAGATGATTTCTGCCAATCACCGCATCTATTTTCTTTTGACTTAGAAGTTTTCCTATAGTAGATTGATGATGATGATATACAATGGACTTTGGTTCATATATTATCTTCCATCCTCTCTTCCATGCCCTGTAGCATAAGTCCATATCCTCACAATAGAATGGACTGAACATACTGTCAAATCCTCCGATTGAAAGGAATTTTTTTCTATCAACTGCCATAGCACCACCTGAGGCATATAAAGAAAATACAGGTTGAGAATATAACCTTTTCCCATCTGCTTCTAAAAATTCAAGTACAAACATACCCCTGTGAAAACCCGCCTTTGATAAGCCTTCGTTGATATTATTTTTATATTCGGGGAGTAGAACCTTCGGACTAACAGCAAAAACGTTGTGGTCATCAAAATGATGGCATAATGGGGCTAAGAAATCTCCTGTAACCTTCACATCGTTGTTTAAGAAAAGAATAATATCCCCGGAACTCGCTCTTGCTCCTGTATTACTCGCAACAGGGAAGCCTTTATTTCCATTTAATCTTACCAATTTAATAGATGGGTATTCCCTTTTTATGAACTTGAAAGTCCCGTCTTTTGAACCGTCATCAACAACAATAATCTCATATTTAAAAATACCTATTGCCTTAAAGAGAAAAGGTAGGTATTTTTCTAATAGATGTACACCGTTATAACTACTTATAACAACACTAATGGTCATCTATGTCTTGAAAAAATTATATAGTTTATAAATAAGAGTGCCTTTTACTCTTTTCATGAAGCCCCTTAGCTGTTCATTTATTACAATAAGTGATAATCCTTTATCACCACTTATCTCTAATAGATCAAGAATTACTTCTATTACCCTGTTTTTATCATAAGTGTTTTTTCGCGTATCTTCCAACACATCTTCATACAAATTGTGCCACTTATTTATAAAGATATCTATATCGAAAAAATCCTGTACCCTTCTTCTGGCCCTTTCTGCCATCTGTCTTGCCTTATCCTTATCTTTTAAAAGTTCTACAATTGCATTTTCAATTGCCGAAGCAGAGCAGGTTGGTACAAGGTTACCTGTTTTTCCGTCAACTATCATTTCCTCTGGACCACCACATCTGGTCGCAATTACAGGTGTACATGATGCCATGGCCTCAAGAAGACTCAAGGGGAATGCCTCCTTTACGGAAGGTAATACAAATAAATCTGCTTCTCTTACAATAGATGGTAGATCATCCCTATAACCCAGAAAAGATATATGATTACCAAGTCCCTTATCCTCGATAATGTCTTTGAGTTCCTTATAAACATTTTCATCAACCACTCCACCAGCTATCAGAAAATGAACATCACTGCACCTTGAGATTATCCCTGGTATAGCGTCTATTAAATACCTATAACCCTTCTCTTTAATTATAGCACCCACACTCAGGACTATTGATGTTTCTTTTTTAATATTCAACTTCATTCGGATATCACCTGAGGTCTTTCCTGAAAATCTATCAATATCTATGCCATTTTGTATAACAGTCCTCTTAGCAATCGGTGTGTCTTTAAACTGACTATCAACTACTTTAGATACTGAAACCACTTTACTTGATAGTCCGGATATAGCATCGAATATCTTATTAGTATTAATAATCTTCTTAAAACCCGGATTACCTCTGAGAATCTCATGTAAATGCCAAATATGGGGTGTCTCTGTTAATACAGATGCAAATGCACCGTCTATTATTGTTGATGTATTAGTGTGAACAAGATCTATTTTTTTCTCTATTATCATATCCACCAGTTTTGATACATTCTTTTTTAGAAAATAACCAATTGAAGAAATAAACCTTTCATCTGATAAGCCTGACGGACATATCCAGGGTTTTATTGGAATTATAAAAGTCTCGATTCTGAATGCCTCTAACTTCTCCTTTAGAGGACCATCTGCGGGTAAGATAACATAGGGATTAAACCTACCTCTGTCTATATGTTTAAGAAGAAGTAGTAAAACCCTTTCTGCTCCATGCAGTTCTGAGAGGTGAGATATGTAGAGTATATTTTTTTTATTTGATCCTTTTGAGTTCATTTTTCATACTTGTAAGCGATTTTACAATAATGGGACATTTTTCCTTGAGCCATTCTCTTCTCCATATAAATATTCCTCTTAACATATCAGAACGAGAAATGAAAAATTTTTTAAAACGATAACCCTTGAAATATTTATTTCGAATTTTCATTGCTTGTTTAAATGAAACATCCGCTCCATATTTTGCAGTCTTGCTATACTGGTGAAATCTATATTTATAGAGAAACTTATCTATAGACATCATTTTTAATCCAGACTTGAAAATCCTCATCCAATAATCGTAATCTTCAGCTAAAAAGAACTTAGGGTTATAATCCCCAATCTGTTCATACACTTTCCTGCGATACATAAAACACGGACCTATACAATTACCTTCAAGCAAATTATAAGGAAAGTCAACAAAAATAGGTTTTATCTCCTTATCTTCTTCATTTATAAGATAATAATTTGAATAGATAAAATCCACTTCCCCATCTTTTTCAAGGTAATCCACCATAATATCAATCGCTTCAGGCTCATAGGTGTTATCATCAGATGTCCAGGTAAGATAATCACCTATTGAGCACATAAAACCCTGATTCAGTGCTAAAGCCAAACCAGAATTATGATTAAGTGATATTAACCTAATGCGAGAATCGTTTATCTCTTTAACAACATTTGAGGTATTATCTGTCGAGCCATCGTCCAAAATAATTAATTCAATATTGTTAAATGTCTGTTTCAAGCAACTATCAATTGCCTCAGCTATATACCTTTCTCCATTATATGTTGGCATAATTATACTGACACTTGGTAAATTATTTTTAGTCATAACCTTCTCTCAATAGCCTCTGATAAATATATTCAACTCTTTTTTTTAAAATCTCATTAAAACAAAATATTCTGGACCTATTTTCTAAATTGCCGCCATTTAATTCCTGGAAAGTATATTCCGGAATTAATACCAAAATCAACATCTTTGTTAATTACCCTAAAGGATTTATTGCGGCTTCCGTAAAGCAGTATATCTTTCGAATCATTAACAAATACGTGCATATTATAGCTACCTGCATTTAGATTAAAATTTTCAAATTCCGCATCAATGTGTCCCTCTCCTTCTAAATCTTCCATTGCAATTCCTGAATGCCGTGTCCTTACTAAAAAACAGATAAGCCCATCTGCTCTCTCTACCTTCATTGCAAAAATAGGTTTCTCTATCCTTTTGGGTGCATAATAATCAATTCTTACAGTTGTCTTTTCACCAGAGTAAAGAGTATCACGTTCATTTCCATTTATATCAAGGAAATGTATATCAGTAATAAAAACCTCATCTGGAATATCTGAAGTATCCGATTTTTCTCTCATAACATTTATTCTTTCCATATCATACATTTGATATGCAGTTACAACATCCCTTACATCTCCTTTTGATATTATTCTACCGTTAGCAATAAATAATGCCTCTTTACACATAATTTCTATTGACCTAAGGTCATGAGATACAAATACAACTGTTGTATCATTGTTACGCAACTCAGTCATTTTCTTAAGGCTCTTACGTTTGAACGACATATCTCCAACTGCAAGTACTTCATCTATTAACAGAATGTCGGGATTTATATGCGCAGCAACAGAAAAACCGAGCCTGACATGCATCCCGGATGAGTAGTATTTAACAGGTGTATCTATAAACTTTTCAAGCTCAGAAAATGCCACAATCTTATCGAATCTCTCGTCTATCTCCCGCTTTTTCAAACCAAGTATTGCACCATTAAGGTATATATTTTCCCTTCCAGTTAGGTCAGGATGGAATCCTGCACCAAGTTCTATTAAGGCTGATACTCTACCCTCAGTCTTAATAGTTCCACTTGTGGGTTTGGTAATCCTGGATAGAAGTTTTAAGATTGTGGTCTTACCTGCACCATTTGGTCCAATTATACCAAGAGCCCCACCCCTATCTACATCAAAGCTCGCATCTTTAAGAGCCCAGATATATTCACGTTTGGGATTCCTTCCGATGAGTTTTCTGAGCATCATCGGGATGTTGTCTCGAATACTACCCAACCTGAGCCCAATTTCATATTTTTTGGATATATTATTGAATACAATAGCAGGCATAATTATTTTTAGTAACCAGTAGCGAGTAGTGAGTAGTGAGCATTTTATATAATTCCCTTCATATATCCTGAAAGGAGTCGAGTAACCTCATCCTGTAAATTAAAGTACTTTGATACATCTTTAACATATCCTAAATCTTTTGATAGGATTAAGTAATATCTTAATTCATCAAGAGAACCCTGAGCAATGTTATAGAACCTAAGTTTATCTTTAATTCCTCTTTTCCTGTAACCTTCAGCTATATTTGCAGGCACTGATATAGCACATCTTCTCATCTGTGAAATTAATCCAAATCGTTCATCTTGTGGAAATAATTTTGTCATTCTGTAAATCTCAAGAACCAGAACGTGAGACTTCTGCCATACTATTACATCTTCAAATCGCTTTGTCTTCATCTTCCCTCCTTTTTTGTTATACTCGCTACTGGCTACTCGATACTCGCTACTATCTCAAATTATATCCGCAAATTTCTCCTCCATCTTCTTGAAGTAACTATATCCACCTAAAAATATAACCAGGCTAATACTTGCTGCCATTATAAGAAATTTCCACTGGGGAGGTTGTCCTGCAATAAGTATCCTTCTGTATGAGTCTATAATTGGAGCCATTGGATTTGCCATATAAAGCCAAATAAATTTTTGAGGGACTGTCTCAACTGAATAGATAACAGGTGATAGATACATCCAGAGTTGCACACCAACCTCAAAGATAAATCGTACATCTCTATAAAAGACATTGGCTGCTGAAGCAAATAAAGATATTCCCATTGCAAGCATTACCTGTATTACAATAAGCACAGGCAGAAGGAATATCCAAAGAGTTATAGCGACGTGATAGAATATCATCATACCAATAAGAATAATAAAAGCTATGACAAAATCTACAAAAGCAGCACCAATGGATGAAAGGGGAATTACCTCCCTTGGAAAATATATCTTCGTGACAATTCCAATATTGTAGACCAAACTGGGTACTCCTGTTGTTATAGATGTCGCAAAAAACATCCATGGCACAAGGGCACTATATGAAAATATTGGATATGGAATACCTTCGCTGGGAACCTGGAAGAATTTTGAAAAGATAACTGTAAACACCACCATGGTGGCAAACGGACGAAAAATAGCCCACAATATCCCAAGCAGTGTCTGCTTATATCTGACTTTAACACTCCTTGCACTCCACATAAAAACAAGCTCTCTATATCTTATGAGTTCTCTGACGTTTCTGAAAAAAGACATAATATAGTATCTCTAAAAATACTGATGATATATAATATTCTAAGGGTCCAGGTTGTACTACAGGACAAGAGGCAGGAGAAGAGATGTCCCACTGGAAAGAGATTCTTCAATTAATCCAGATAAAAATACATTGCAGGTGTCTTTACCACCTCAGGATTGCGGCAATACTGCCAAGTTCCTTCAGTTTCTTATTATTAGCCAAAAAATGAACTTCGCCAGAGAGTTCAAAGTTTTGCTCTATTATGTTTTCAATAATATCTCCACTTTTCTCTAAATCTCGACCGCAAATCTCACAAGGCTTTTGAACAGTTTTAATCATGTGACATTTTGAACATAACCATCCCTTCATCTTTAATTCTGGATTCACAAGAAGAACCTGTATCCTTCCCTGATTTAACATCCCTATTACATCTTCAACACCTGCAACAGCCATTTTACCCATATTATCCAGCACACGCTTCATAAGTTTATAATCATCTTCAACCTCAATCTTCTTAATAAGTGATAACACCTTCTTTTCTACCTCCTGTGTACTCGCCTCAATATCAACAACTAAGAATCCAACAAACCTCCTTATAAGGTATATATGAAGGATATTCTTGAAATGCGTTACAATCTCATGTGGTCCACCTATGATGAGCCTATCAAGCTGTTCTCTTTTAAAAAAATAAAGGGCTGTATCTGCAACCTTTTTCATGTGTTCGTAAATGTGTTGTTCAATATGTCTCTGAAATCTCGCCTGTGACCATCCCCCCTGTTTATGCCATCCTGGAACCTCATCAAGTATAGATGTGTGTTCTACTAACTTTCCCATATGTATAGAAAATATTTTTGCCTTCTTTGTATCCACCAGTATAAGACAATATTTCTCATATTGCTCAAGAAGCCATATTAGCTGTTTGATGTAAGGTTCTCTGCTGACAATACAGGCATTCTTTACAGGTATTGGTATGTTATAAATTTGGAAGAAGTTATCCTTAGGTGATGTGAATATTACAATCGACCGGGATGATGGGTCAAATTTTGTTTGAAGAAAATCTAATATTCTCTTATATTCACCTTCAAGTACAGGATTGTTCTCTATCACTCTCAGTAAATTCTTGGCCTCAACTAAAAATCCTCTATTCTTCAACCTTTCAGGACTAAGGGAAAGGTACAAACTTATAACAGGATGTTTATCCCCCTTAAAATCAACAAGCTCGAGAACTTGTTCTCTTGTTACCATATAAGCCTCCCATTTTCAGGCGTCAATCGACCCT
>JAGMCL010000148.1 GCA_023129165.1 Caldifarciminota bacterium
ATTGTACTACCTTGGGATATTACAACATTCATTCGTAGAATTTCTGGTATAAAAGAAGAGAAAACAATTGGCGATGATGATATAGCGATGATTGCTTGGGAATCTTACAAGGAAGTTCTCGATGATATTTATGAAAAAATAAGTATGGAAGCACCATATTGTGACCCTTCAACTGGTGCTGGCTTTGATGGTACTAATACATCATTTCAAACAAGACAATTTCCGATAGCTGACCATAATGGTGATGGTGATGTTAGCGGTAGCGGTGAACTAACCTGCGGTGAGGATGCATATTTCTATTGGAAAGATAGCAACCATTTACTTAAAATTGGGAAAATTGTAGTAAACAATGAACGCAATGGAGAAATAACATTAACTCAAATAGGTGATGCACCAGTGCCTAGTGATGCCACAGGTGGCTTTGTCACATATTGGGTTGAGTATGAAACTTTCGATAAGGATTTACTCATGAAGGCTGTAGCTTATCATGCAGCCCATGAAATAATGTTGCAGTTCAATAATATGGATAAAGCAACTCTTGCTGATTTAGAAACGAATAAACCAATTATTCTTGCAACTCCAAATAGAATGCTCAAAAAGTATAAAACAATAAGGGATAGAATCCGCAAACCGATGTGCGGTGGGGTGGTGTACTAATGGCATATGAATCCTATGACCCTAGAGATGATATATATCCACAGATAGGAACTCTTAGGCATATTAATTCTACTGATGGTGATAAGTACTGTTTAGGCATATCCGTTGAATGGAATGATACTAAGTATATTCCAATGTATGATAGCGAAGATGTGAAAACAGAAAGTTTACCAGAGATGCCATTTATCGAAGTTCATCTAGCTGATGTTCACTATAGAGAAAGAGATGGTGGTGCTGAGGTTAGAGAAATGCATGCATATATGGATTTTACAATTTACTTTACAAATGTGGATAATATAAATCCCAAACAATTTAAGAAAAAGATTCTTGATGAGATTCAAAATAAGGGAAGAACAAATCAGGCTAACATACCTAATACGTATTTTCTTAGCATAGGTGGTGAACAACACTGGAAGGAAGACGATGGTAGACAGGTTGTCTTTCAGTGTGTAGTAACAGTACATGCATGGAAAACTGATGCATGCTAGAAAAAATAAAAAATATGAATGACAAATTAAAGAAAGGTGATAAATAATGACACAAGTAGGATTACCATTTAGAAATACACTTTGGTACTATGTTCAAACTGATTACGACACTGCGCCAACAATGACTGATGTAGCATTACCAGTAGGATGTGAATGGCATGTTGGTAGAGCAACAGGTGCAGATAAACATATCGAAAATTTCAGTGCAGATTCTCCAGTACCATGTATTCTATGGGAACAAGTAGATGATTTTACGTTTCATCTTGAGTATGTACCACAATGTGATGATACATTACTTGCAGATATGTTGAATCGTGATTCAGAAGGATTTTTGCAATCTCTGGCTTTTATGCTCGGTACTAATGTAAACCTCACGGCTGATGCAGATAAGTCTTACTACGAGGTAGTAGGATGTAAACCCGACAGAGTTGGCGTTGCCTCTAGTATCAATAACAAGTACGTTTTCTCTATTGACTTTTCAGTGAAGAGTGTTATAACCGATGGAGGCGCTAGTTTCATAACAGATAGTTTAACTGATTTAGCTGCTGAAAAACCTGCTGCTTTAACAGGTGATTATCTAGGATTCAACGTTGCTGGTTCAATCACAAAAGGTGGTGCTGAAATGGCACATATCGTAGATTCAATCGACTTAACATTTGAACACAATATTGATAACAAGTTCGACCATGATAGCAAAACCAAACAATATGCTGTTGAGGGTGCATATTCCGTTTCAGGAAGTGCCACACTTTCAATGGATGAAGGTGGTGGAGTTAGATGGAGTGAAGTTATCAACCAAGATACATTTGAAGTCGTAGTGAATCTAGGTAAGGCTGGATGTCCGAAGATTACGATACCTAACTGCAA
>JAGMCL010000149.1 GCA_023129165.1 Caldifarciminota bacterium
AGAGCAGGTGGAGTAAAAGATGACTGGTTCGGAACAAAATAATGAATTGCCACTAAGAGAAGAAAAGATAGCAGTATTCCCCATACAATCTAATCCACCGCATATGGGAAATCTTCTTGAACTCTATCACGCATCGACAAAGTACGACAAAATATACGTAGCCATATATAAGAATGTAACCGTTCTCCCAGTAAAGATTGTAATAGATGTACTCGGAAGAATACTTAATCGATTTACGGATATGTTCGAGATAGTTGAAACATCGTATGACTTTTCCAACATAAGTTCGCTGCCACCAGAGTTCAAAAAGCTTGGAGTTAAATATATCATCACATCATCTGACAAGATATACGCAAACTTTGCAGGTAAAGGCTATCCCTTTTTAGAAAGGATACCTAGAGCAAGAGGATACTATGATGAGTATCAACAGATAGCATATGCCAGAGGATTCATCCTAGACCAGATAAAAGGACAGTTTAAATAGATGATATATAGAATAATCAATAAGATGGATAATGAAGTATACACAACTCGTAGTTATGCGCTATTCATTCTTATGACTGGTTATCCTGACAATCGAGAAAAAGGGCATAATGAAAAGGTGGATATGAGTATCGTAACATGGCATGGAAAAGTTATCCATGTGTTTAAAAAGGAACGTGAGAAGTATGAAAAAAATAAGCAAGCTGACAAAGCTTAGAAAAGAAGTAGATAGCACAACCAATGACGTTCAAGCATTGGTGGAAACATTAGATATAGCTAGGGAAAAAGCAGCAGTACTAGATACAATAGCTGAAGAAGAACTAAAAGAGGCACAAGCTGACTTTGAAGCGACAAAGGCTGGCTATAAAGAACTGCAATCACGATGCAGTAAGACAATATCATTCGTGAATAAAATAATGGGTGAGTAAAATGTCATTTGAAAGGCAAAATGCAGGTGGCAAGTTTGTAGCTTGGACACCTAAAGGGAAGAAAGCAAAAGAGAACTCCTACGTTGTAAAAGAAGGGGAGTACTTAGAAGCAGTTGTGACAAATACTAAACCATCAGAGAAGTATGGTGTAATCTTTGAACTCAAGGCAAAAGACTGTGACGAAACATTGGTAGCACCAGCATCGGCTCGTCTTAGGTCAGAGATGGGATACCT
>JAGMCL010000015.1 GCA_023129165.1 Caldifarciminota bacterium
GGTTATCCAGAGTATATGTATGAACTGATAAAAGTAATAGAGAAGACACGTTCTAAAAGAAAGGATTATGTGCCAAAGCAAATGACAATGGAAGAAAGGGAAGAGGTCCTGAAGGTGCATCCTGATTTTGCATCCGGGGGAAAGCGTAAAATTAAAATTGGAGTAAACAAAGGAGATACTTCTCCCTTCGAGGTTGCAGACCTCTTAGAAGCATATCCACTTATTGATGAAGGTGATGTTGACCTTAAAAAACCAGATTACGATGTGGATATAATGATTATTGGTGGAGGTCTCGCAGGTACAGCAGCCGGAATCTGGGCTAACATAAAAGGGATTCCTCGTGAAAGGATACTCCTTGTGAATAAGCTAAGACATGGTGACTGTAATTCGATCATGGCAGAAGGGGGTACCCAGGCAGCAGACAGGGAAAATGATTCTCCTGTGATACATTTTATCGACGCTATGGGAGGTGGACACTTTACCAACAAACCAGATGTGCTTGAGGCGCTTGTAACTGATGGACCACTTATTATGGAATGGCTGGAAGAACTGGGAGCATTGTTTGATAGAAATAAAGATGGCACATTTGTGGAAAGGTGGGGTGGAGGAACGTGTAGGAAGAGGATGCATGCATGCAAGGATTATACAGGACTCGAGGAATTCAGGGTTATCAAGGATGAGTTTCAAAGCAGAAAAATTCCTTCTATCGAGCACAAACCAGTTATAGAGCTTCTTACTGAAGATGGAAAGGTTACTGGTGCCGTTCTTGCTAACATTGAAACCTCTGAATACCAGATTGTAAAGGCAAAGGTAACAATCATTGCAACTGGTGGTTTTGGAAGATTACATATTAGAGGATTCCCTACTACGAATCATTACGGAGCAACCTTTGATGGAGCGGTTATTGCCTATCGTGCAGGTGCAAAACTCAGGGATACAGATACTGTACAGTATCATCCTACAGGTGCTGTCTTTCCACCTCAAATAGTTGGTCACCTGCTCACAGAGAAACTCAGGAGTATGGGTGCACAACCTGTAAATGTCAAGGGCGAGGCATTTGTATTTCCTCTTGAACCCAGAGATGTCGAAGCCTCAGCGATAATAAGAGAATGTTATGTTAAGAATAATGGTATTTCTACGCCTGCAGGATTGAAGGGTGTCTGGCTTGATATTCCTTTGATAGATGTAAAGAACGGAAAAGGAACTGTAGATAATGCATTTCCTGGTATGAAACGTATGTTTGGTAGATTTGATATAGATATTGTAAAAAATCCAGTTCTCATCTTCCCTACTCTTCATTACCAGAATGGAGGCATTGAAACTGATCCATGGGGTAAAACAACCTTAGAAGGACTCTGGGTAGCTGGTGAGGCATCTGGTGGGGTGCATGGAAAGAACAGGTTAATGGGTAATTCTACCCTTGATTGTATCGTGTTTGGAAGAAGGGCTGGTATATCGACTGCTGAGTATATTAAGTCCAGTAAGGGTGGTGGAAAATTAACTCTGAAACACTTAGAGAGATATATTAAATCACTCAAAGAGGCTGAAATACCACCTGAAAGGAAGGCTCCAATACTCCTTCCAGATTACAGGGGTAAGAAGGCACTGGCAAGAAGTATAAAAATATTCTAAATGAAAATTGTTCAACTCAACCATTATTTTTTTTGGCTTCTTACACTTTCTGTGATATAATTTCACCTTTGGTTAAACACAATTTTTACCTGCTGTAGATTGATTTTATATTTATTGGTTACATGCCTGAAATAGGTTTTTGTAATAAATTTATGGAAATGAGTTTGTTTAAGGCAAGGGAAATAATAAAAAAATACCAGGGAAAAGAGGGTGTTCTCATTACAATACTTCAGGAGATTCAAGATGTATATGGATTTTTGCCCAAAGATACTCTTGAGATTGTTGCACAAGAACGCAGCATACCTCCTGCAACTTTGTTTGGTATAGTTACATTTTATTCACAGTTTAAATTATCTCCCTGTGGTGAGCATATTATAAAGGTTTGTCATGGTACAGCCTGTCATGTGACTGGTGCTGAACGGATAACAGAGGCTATAGTTGGTATGCTTAATATCAAAGAGGGGGAGACTACATCTGATAGTAAATTTACACTCGAAAAGGTTGCCTGCCTTGGATGTTGTAGCCTTGCTCCTTGTATTATGATAGATGACAAGGTGTATGGTAAATTAACAGCGGATAAGGCAAAAAGGGTGATAAAACGAATAGCACATGATGCAGAGAAGGGATGAAGGATGAGAGAAGAAAGAAGGTAGGAGCAACGTCCTCGTTGCGATAAGAGAGGAGCGTCCCAGTGGAATAGTTGACACATTCCACAGGATAAATAGGGCGTAAGGCGTAGAGCAAGAAATGGGGAATCGGTGAATCGGGGAAGAGAGAAGAGTGAGTAGGGCGAATGGGAAACGACTAATTTCTAATGTCGAATTTCTAATTACAAATAACTAATTATTAATAACCTATCTTTTTTTAAATATATATAATATTTTAAATACTTTGTGTCTTGGTGTCTTAGTGGCTAATAATGTCTAAAATAGAAGAAATAAGGGTTGGACTTAACTCCTGTGGTATTGCAGCTGGCGGGAATGAGGTCTATAATGCCCTTAAAGAAGAGACAAAGAAGAGAAAACTCTCCATTAGATTAAAGTCTGTGGGATGTATAGGTATGTGCTATAGCGAACCACTTGTTGATGTGATTCAAGATGGAAAAGCTGTTACGTATGGTATGGTCAAACCAAAACTTGTGGCTGATATAATCGAAGCACATCTTGGAAAGAGAGAAAAAAAGGAGACTGTTGAAAAGTTTATTGTCAAGGGTGATGACATAAGGACAAAGGAGGATTCATTCTTCGACAAACAGGTTAAAATAGTCTTGAGAAATTGTGGTATAATTGACCCTGATGATATAGATGAATATATTTCAAGGGATGGTTATAAAGCTATAGAAAAGGTTATAGGAGAACTTACGCAAGAAAAGGTGATTGAGATGATACAGGAATCAGGTCTGCGTGGAAGAGGTGGGGCAGGTTTTCCAACAGGTATTAAATGGGATCTTGCCAGGGCATCGAAAGATGGAAAGAAATTTATCGTTTGTAATGGTGATGAAGGTGACCCTGGAGCCTTTATGGACAGGAGTACTTTAGAAGGTGACCCTCATTCCGTTATTGAGGGTATGCTTATAGGTGCCTTTGCAATAGGTGCATGTGAAGGTTATATTTATGTAAGGGCGGAATATCCACTTGCTGTTAAAAGACTCAGAAACGCCATAAAAAAGTCAAAAAAGTATGGTTTTTTAGGGAAGAACATTCTCGGGACAAAATTTTCATTCGATATAAATATCATAGAGGGAGCTGGTGCATTTGTTTGTGGTGAGGAAACAGCTCTTATGGCATCTATAGAAGGTAAAAGGGGTATGCCAAGAACAAGACCTCCTTATCCTGCTGTTAGTGGTCTCTGGGGTTATCCCACAAATATAAATAATGTTGAAACATGGGCTAACATTCCATTCATAATACTTCATGGACCTTCGTCATTTAATCAATATGGCAAAGATAGGAGTAAGGGTACAAAGGTCTTTTCTCTCGCTGGCAAGATTGTAAGGGGAGGACTGGTAGAGGTTCCAATGGGGATAACCTTAAGAGAGGTCATATTTGATGTGGGTGGGGGAATACTTGGAGATAAAAAGTTTAAGGCAGCTCAGCTCGGTGGACCATCAGGTGGGTGTATACCTGAATCCCTGATTGATACTCCTGTTGATTATGAATCAATAACAAAAACAGGAGCTATAATGGGTTCAGGTGGTATGGTGGTTATGGATGAGGAAACATGTATGGTCGATGTTGCAAGATTCTTTCTTTCTTTCACCCAGGATGAGTCCTGTGGAAAATGTACTTTCTGCAGGGTTGGGTCAAAGAGAATGCTCGAGATATTGACACGTATTACTGAAGGTAAAGGGAAAGAGGGAGATATAGAAACCCTTGAGAAACTCAGTCAAGAGATCAAGAGTGGATCTCTGTGTGGTCTGGGTCAGACTGCCCCAAATCCTGTTCTCACAACAATCAGATATTTCAGGGATGAGTATGAGGAGCATATAAAGAATAAAAAATGTCCAGCGCATAAGTGCAGAAGTTTAATAACTTATTCTATAGATAGTGATAAATGTACCGGATGCGGTAGATGTAAGATTGTGTGTCCTGTGGGAGCAGTAACTGGCGAACCTAAAAAAATGCACACAATAGATTCTGAAAAATGTTCAAGGTGTGGTTTCTGCAGGGATGCATGTAATTTTGATGCAATAAAGGTAGAGTAAGAATAAATATAAAAAAGTAAACCTGCCTACCGGTAGGCAGGTATTAAAAATCAAATATATTGTATTGAAATATATAAATTTTGGGAATGTACCAAAGTTACGTGATATCATTAAGAAAACTATATTGAATATCTACAATTTTTAATTTGATTAAAGGGTTTATCGCCCTGAATTCATTACAATGACAGACTACTTTTGGTCATTGCGAGGAGTCCGTCGTACTTCTTTATGGACAACGAAGCAATCTCATATCAGGGATTAGTATAAAGGAAGGGTATTTCTTTGTCCGCTAATTATAGAAGGCTAGCAATGACAGGTATCATATTGTCTGTAATCAAGTGAGTTCGGGATACTCTATAAAATTTAATATTTGATATAATTATCTTAGATAATATGAAAGTAAAGGTAAATGGTAAAAAAGTAGATGCTAACCCTGGTGAAAAGATTCTTGATGTCTTAAAAAGAGAGTGCATTGATGTACCCACTCTCTGTCAGGGTGAGGAACTTGAACCCTTTGGTTCATGCAGGCTATGTCTTGTTATGGCTGGGGGTAAACCAGTTGTCGCCTGTTCTACACCTGTGGCAAAGGATATGGAGATTGAGACTGAGCTACCTGTTATAAAGGAACTGAGAAAAACTGCTCTTGAACTTCTTATTTCTGACCACTATGCGGACTGCATAGCACCATGCAGTCTTGCCTGTCCTGCAAAGGTTGATGTACAGGCTTATGTGGGGTTTACAGCAAGGGGTGAGTTTGATTCTGCATTAAAGGTAATAAGAGGTGGTCTTGCGCTTCCATCCTGTCTTGGCAGGGTGTGTCCCGCCTTCTGTGAGGAGGAAAACTGTAGAAGAGGGCTTGTGGAAGAATCTATATCCATAAGGAATATAAAAAAGTTTGTTGCAGATAGAGACCTTTTCTCCCAGAATCCTTATGTTCCACCCAAAAAACCACCAACTGGAAAGTCTGTAGCAGTAATCGGTTCAGGTCCTGCAGGCCTTTCTGCTGCCTATTTCCTGGCACAAATGGGTCATAAGGTTGTTATATTTGAGGCGTTTCCTGAAATAGGAGGAATGCTTAGATATGGCATACCTTCTTATAGGCTTCCGAAGGATGTACTGGATAAAGAGATAAATCTAATAAAATCATTGGGTATTAAGATAAGAACCGGTGTGTTAGTAGGAGATACAATTACATTATCTGATTTAAGAAATGAATATGATGCGGTATTTGTGGGTGTAGGGGCTGGTTTGGGAAAATCTATGCGGATACCAGGTGAAGAATTAAAGGGAGTTTTTCAGGGTGTAGACTTTCTCAAGAGATTTACATTAGGTGAATCACTTGGTTTGGGCAAGAATGTGGTTGTAGTTGGTGGAGGCAATACTGCAGTTGATTCTGCAAGAACTGCAATAAGAATGGGTGTTAAGGTAACAATTGTTTATCGGCGCTCAAGAAAAGAGATGCCTGCTCATAGTTTAGAGGTAGAGGATGCTGAGTTAGAGGGAGTGAATATTCAGCTCCTTACAAATCCAACAAGAATTATTGGTGACAATAGAGTTAAAGAGATTGAATGTATAAGGATGAGGTTAGGTGAGCCAGATTCTTCTGGTAGGAGAAGACCTGTACCAATAGAGGGGTCAGAATTCAAGATTAAGACAGAATCGATAATTATGGCGATTGGTCAATCAGTAGATCTATCATTCAACAAGGAAAATGAAGTTTCAACGACAAAATGGAATAGTGTAGAAGTCGATGATAAATTTCTTACTAACCTTCCTGGTATGTTCGCTGGAGGTGATGCAGTACGAGGTCCTGCTACAGTTGTAGAGGCGAGTTATGATGGGAGAGAGGCAGCAAAGAGTATAGATGTCTATCTTATGGGTGGGGAATTGAAGAACAACTATGAATTTATATCTAAGAAGGGTGAGTTCTCTGAAATTCCTGAAGAGGAGTACGACGAATATGAGAAGAAACCAAGACTTGAACCAGAAAAGAAGAGTCCAAAAGAAAGGGTAAAGGATTTTAAAGAGATTGAAACCGGCTTTAAAGAAAAAGAGGCAATAAAGGAGGCACAAAGATGCATAGATTGTGGGTGTATGGAAAGGTATGAGTGTGACCTGAAATCTTACTCTACCCAGTATAAGGCAAAACAGGATACCTATTATGGTGAATCACACCAAAAACGTAAGGACAGACGTCACCCATTGATAATAAGGGATACCGAGAAATGTATACTCTGTGGCAGCTGTGTAAGGATTTGCGATGAGGTTAGGCACATTGGTGTATTTGGTTTTGCCAAGAGAGGATTTGATACAACCATAGATACTTTCTTTGGTAAATCACTACTTGAGACAAATTGTGAATCTTGTGGGAATTGCGTTGATATATGTCCTACAGGTGCTTTATGGGAGAAGAACATGCTTATGGATAAACCCATACCACTTGATTATGAAAAGATTACGACGGTTTGTCCCTTCTGTGGTTTTGGATGTAAGATAAACCTTTGTGTACGAAACGGAAGACTTGAAAAAGCAGAGGGTATTGATGAGGTGAGTATGTGTGTGAGAGGTAAATTTGGACCAGTTATGGCACAGGATAGTGATAGACTCATGGCTGCAATGATTAAGGAGAACAAGAAATTCACTTTCGTTGAAATAACTGAAGCAGTTGAAAAAACAAGAAAAAGATTGATTAAAATAAGTGAGAAATATGGTTCAGATTCGATTGGTTTCTTCCTTTCACCGAGGTCTCTAACAGAAGAGATAAATGAGATAAAAAAGATTGCAAAGAATTTTGGCACAGAAAACGTTTATACATTTTCACCCGATACATCAGTGATTCTTAACAGTGAGTTTAAGGACATTGATTGGAATAATCTTTCAACCTATGATACAATAATACTCCTCGGATTTGATTCCTGGATACTACGGTCGATGCCAGGATTAAAGATAAGAGATGCAAAGAAAAAAGGAGCGAGGATTGTAATTATTGGACAGGATGATATGCTATCTGTGTACAAACCCGATACTTTTATTTCCCTGAAAAATCTAAAATCTAAAATCTCCAATCTGAAATCTGAATTGAAAAGTACGCGAAGTCCCATTATAATATTCAATCCCGGTGTATATGGGGAAGTTTTAGCAATTTTGAAGGAAAATCTCAAGGATATTCCAATGGCTCCAGTGTATACAAAGTCAAATATGCGAACATTGGTAAAAATGGGAATAAACTTACCGTCTATAGACAAGAAATTTAAGGGAGTCTTTGTCTTTGGAGAAGATCCAGTTGGGCTTTCAAGTAAACCTGATAAGATAGAAAAGTTCTTCAAAGATGTAGAGTTTATTGCAGTCTGCGACCTTTTCCTAACGAAAACAGCAGAGCTTGCTGATATGGTGATACCAGCAGCCTCGTTTGCAGAGTTAGATGGTACTTTTATAAATATGATGGGAAAATCTCAAAAGGTTAAAAAGGCAATAGAACCTCTTACTGGATATACTAATATTGAATTGTTAAAGATTCTAAATAAGGACATAAAGAAGGGTAAAGAAAGTAACATTTCAAAAAAACCAACGAATCATATAACCATCAAGATAAAATCAAATGCCGACTGTTTTGAGAACAGGGTAAAAGAGAGGCTTATCAAACTCGGCATAGTCAAGGAAGTTAATTAGGTCATTTTCGTTTGTTTGGTTTATTTAGTCCCGGTGAAGTATGCTACGCACTTCACGGGATAAATTTGTTTAGTTTATTTAGTGGGCCCCTAAATATTTTCGCGACTAGGAAGTCGCTCCTACATTCAACATTAAACATTCAACATATAACATCTAATAATTAACTAATTAACTTATAAAAACGAGGGTATCAGTATAAAGAATGAAAGGTTGCATTCGTGAGATGAATTTTGATGACCTTGAGTCTATCTTAGAGATAGAGAATGAGTGTTTTAAAATGCCCTGGACAAAAGATATGTTCCTGAGCATCTTGTCGATTCCCAATTCCTACTCAGTTGTTTATGAGAAATATGAAATAATTGGTTATGGCATGACGTTATTACAGATGGATGTTATCCACATAGCAAATATAGCGGTGGGGAAAGGGTTTAGGCGACAGGGAATTGGTGGTGAAATTCTTTTATATCTTTTACAATTCTGGATGGACTTAAAAAAGAATAAGGCACTACTTGAAGTGAGACCATCCAATCTACCTGCAATATCCTTTTATAAAAAATTTGGCTTTTGTAAAGTGGGAATAAAAGAATGGTACTACCCAAATGGTGAAGATGCCATAATAATGCAAAGAGATCTATAATTTATTTAATAAGCACATCTGCATACTTTAAGTTACACAGTATACTACTAACTTTCCTTTGACCTATTTCATCATTTCTCCCTTACGCTCTACACTATACACCCTACGCTTTTCGCTCTTCATTCTTCGCGACTGGGAAGTCGCTCCTACATTAAACATTTCACATTTAACATTCAACATTTCACATTCCTATAATGCCACCAAGACACAAAGGCACAAAGTTTTTTCTAATTACTGATAACCAATAACCAATTACTTTCGTTTTCCTTTCTTAATCCTTCAATCGCCCCGCCAGAGGCGTGGCTCCTACTTTTAATTTACTATTT
>JAGMCL010000150.1 GCA_023129165.1 Caldifarciminota bacterium
CGAAACAAGAAGCTTGAAACTGGAAAAAGACAAAACGAGCTTCGAGCATCAAAAGGTCGAGCATCGATACCAGTTTCGACAACGATAAACGAAATAGTTTACAAATATGGGTTATCTCTAATTATCCCATGCTGGTCTGTGACTGTATGGACAATAGAATTATATATTTTTAAGAAGTATTGATTAGGGGTTTTTATGAGAATATTGGTAACTGATGACGAAGTATTGTTAATCGAGCTAACCAGGCTTATGCTCTCAGATTATGATATTATTACTGCAACGAATGGAATAGAGGCAGTAGAAAGATATAAGGAATACACACCAGATATGGTGTTAATGGACATAAGAATGCCCCTGATGGATGGTATTGAGGCAACAAAAGAGATTATGAAGATAGACCCAAATGCAAAAATATTGGCAGTAACTGCCTGTTCACGTATCAGGGCTAAAGAGATATTGGATGCTGGAGTCTTAGAAATCGTAGAAAAACCATTCGACTTACAATATTTAATCGATACAATCGAGAAATATCTATTAGTCGGTGCACGAACATGTGTCAAATCTTGAATTTTATACTTTTCTTAATTGATTTCGAAAATTTAATAAGAGTCTCCCATCAGGAATCTATTTTGCAAGGCTTTTGACAGACAGATATGAGGAGACCAAGAAGCTCGTGTTGATGAAATAGAATATAAATAATTTTATTTTTTAAAATTTTTCCCGCAAAACGACCTCCCCTCGTACCTGCCTGCTGTGGTATCCCCCAAGCGGCAGGCAGGTGCATATATAATATCCAAAATATATCCAAGTTTTTCCTTGACTTTTCCCAATTTCTTTATTATAATGTATATAAGACCATTTGAAACAATAAACCAGAGGGAGGTCATTATGAAGATGCTCTATTTAGTTATCTGTGCAATCCCCATTCTCCTCATAAGTCCGTTAAAGGCAGAGGAGGAGATAGGCAATCCACAAAAGGTGATAGAGGAATCGGATGTAGTCTCTTATGATGAGGTAATTTCCTCAAAGGCAACAGAAGAGAATGTTGATATAGATACCACTGACCCTATTGTTAGATTAAGAATGGATGAAGAGCAAAAGATTATATTGATAATCACACAAATAGAAGAACTTGAGGATAGGAGCAAGGAACCTGAACTTCAGAAGGAGATTGAGAGAATAAAAATTGAGACAGAGATTAAGATTCTTGAAATACAGCTTGAAAATGCTATTAAAAAAGGATACCAGGAATTAGCAGAAGAGTTAAAAATAGCTCTTGACAACCTGCTACATCCTGAGAAATTTTGGCCAGATAATGAAATAAAGGAACGTGAAATTGATGCGTCCTTCCAAAATGACGAACAGATATTGTATAACAATCTTCCATCCATAGATGAGCCTCGAGAATTAGAAAAAGAACTGAGTAAGAAAACAAAGAAGGTTGTACCTGAGGTTGAAAACGAAGAAGAGGAAGATGAGAAAGAAGAGAGTGATAAATAAAATTAAACGGGTATACTTCAAGAAAATTTATGAACAAAGGAGACTCAAATGGATAAAAGTAAAAAGTCTTATAAATTTGTTACCTTATCTGCTATAATATTCATTTTTGCTTTTTTAGCTAATGCCTATGCAGAACAGCTTTCTGTAACACTAAAAGCTGGTGATTATGAAATTGTTGACCTCGATGATGGGTACCAACAGATAAAGATGGAAGGCTTTGGCTATGCTGGGGAGGTGTCTGGAACACCCCGTTTGCCAGCAAGGATTTTCCAGATCGCTTTGCCTCCTGGAGCGAAAGTAACCTCAGTAGATGTCGAGGGTTTAAGAGAAGCTATCCAGGGTCAGTATAAAATTGAACCAGCTCCACCAATTCGTACATTCAGTTTGGATGAAGATATTGTAAAAGAAAGTAAAAGGCTTTGGCAGGAAAACTATGATAGGGTATATTCATCAGATTCTCCATATCCAGAACGAATAGCCTGGCAGATAAACTACGGTAGCCTTAGAAACATACCTTATGTCGATGTCATCTTTTTACCCTTTGCATTTCAGCCGCATTCAGGTAGGCTTTCAATATGCAATACATTAAATGTAGTAGTCCATTATTCAGTTGAAAAATCAAGTAATATGTACGATCCAATACCTGAGATATTTATAATAGAAGCTGAACGGCTATTTGTAAATTTCTACGATGTCAGGGATAACTACTCTGTCCTTGAAAAGGGTAGAGGTACTGCTGATTATCTTATAATTCTGTACGATAGTACATCGACCACAGTTGATGCTATTCAACCTCTAATTAACTGGAAGAAGAGTAGAGGTTACACTGTAAAGGTAGTAGATTGTGGCAATACAGGTTATGGTGCCATAAATATACGTAACTACCTGAGGTCCAATTACAGTGGTTGGGGAACCATGTATGTACTGCTTGTTGCACCTGCAGTTGGAAAACTTGACATTCCAATGCGTCGCTGTTATACTATCAATCATGACACTGACTTGCTTACCGACTATTACTTTGCAGAACTTTCATTAGCGGATAATCTGTCCTGGGATTCTGACGAAGATGGCTGGTATGGTGAATATCCGGATGATAATGTAACATTTGTACCTGAAGTTTATGTCGGAAGGATACCCTTCAATGCAAACACACAGCATGATATAGTCAGGAGCATTTGTGAAAGGGCAGTAGACTTTGACGGCGATATGGGGACTTGGAAAGGTAATGCTATGTTATTAGGTGCTATTGCTTATTTTGACACCCTTGGAAGTTATTGGGATTGTTCAGCTCAGATGGAGCATATAAGAACGAATGTCGCTGGTCTTACATATAATACTATGTATGAAAAGGATGATTGGATACATGCAACACCTGCGTGCACCTGGCCATTGACTGAAGCAAACCTGGTAGCTCGTTGGGGAACCGGGAATTATGCAGTTGTCGAGTGGGCAAGTCATGGTGGTGTCCATGATGGATGGAGGAGTTACAGTCATACAGGACCGCCTCAGGTTCTATGGGATGAATTTATACGTGGTGGTAATGGTCCTGTTCTTTCTGGTTCTGCACCCATAGCCTTTTCATCATGCTGCTTGACCGGAAATGTAGAAAGTGATGATGGCTGCCTTGCGACTGAGTTGATGGAAAACGATGCCGCAGCAGCATTTATGGGCGCAACAAGGGTGTCTTATAATAATCAACCCTGGCTAACATATTACTTCATTGACCACCTCATGGGCACAACCGATGCGGGTCAGGTTGGAAGGGCTTTTTATAACGGCAAAGTGGATTATTGGAATAATTACGGTGGAAATGGTAGAGAACAGGCAAACATGCTCATGTTTAACCTCTATGGTGAACCCAATATGCTCAGGGCTGGGACAAATGCCCTTCCTAATATCACCTATACTACACCATCCGGATGGAGTTATTCAATAGTTCCGAGAGGAAACAGCAGTGCAACCTGGACAAATTGCTATATACCCTCTACATTACCTGGAAATAGTAACAGTACATACCTAAACTGGGCAATGAGAAATTCAGGATCAGTCATAGCAAGAGACGTAAACTCTCGTATCTACCTTGATGATGTTGCCTTATATAACGGATGGATAGAATGGATAAATGCTGGTTCTTCGGATGGCCATCAGAATGTTGGACCCATAACTGTACGGGGTGGTAGACATACCCTTATGGATAGTCTTGATTGGACCCATACCATTTATGAGACCAATGAGTATGACAACCGCTACCGCCGTCAGTTCATCTGGAGTCCCTATCAATTGGCCAATCAGACTCCTGTATCGCGGAGCGCACCTCCTTTGAAAGGCTCGATGACATATCCAAACTGTGATGGTTTCTCCTTCCCTGATGGTACATTTACCAGGTGGCGAGGAGTTGGCATTCTACCTACAGCAAGTGGCAATGATTACGACCTAAGGTTGCATAATGATTATACTGGAAGCACACAGGGCTTTGGAACCTACCTTGAAAGTTCCGGTTCCTGGGGTACTCAATCTGATTTTGTCCTGGTAAACGAGAGGAGTACTGCCTCCAGTGGAACATATTATGCTGGAGTTAATCGATATTCTGGCGGAACAAGCAATTTCCGCATTCAGCGAGCTGATGATGGAACGACCATCTATGCTCCTGATACAACTGGTACGTTTACTATTCATAGTTATGACATAATTGATGTCCATGAAATCTATATTGGACAGACAGGACTGTATCGCTTTACCCTTGATAACATATCGGGCACAGCAGACCTGGGCATAAGTCTTTACGATGCACATCAGCCCTACTTTGGTAAATGGGATTATATGACTGGGGCTTATTCTAACTCAAATACTGGTGGTCAGGATGAATCATTTATGATTGAAATCACAACAACTGGCTATTATGGTTTTGTTGTCTGGAAATCTGATCATACCGATTTAGGAAAATCTAATACCTACAAGATTATGATTGAGACTAAAGAGGAGGGTGCCTGGGAAGGCGATGTCAGCTTCAACTGGCATACTGCTGGCAACTGGTTCGGTGGGAGCGTACCGAACTCTTCCATGGATGTGTTTATACCATCTGGAACACCTTACTCGCCTGTAATTTATACTAATCACGCCAATTGCCTTGACCTTACTGTAGATGCAGGTGCTACACTAACTCTGATAAATAAAACCCTCTACGCCGAGGGTGATGTACAATTTAGCGGAACAATAAATACAACAGGAACAGGCTACTATATCCGATGCCGTGGAAACTGGTTAGACTATGGAAATTTCAATCCTGGCACTGGCTACTATGTTATTATAGACGGCTCTGTAATTCAGTATATTGTAAATGGTGATTTCTATAACCTAACAATCAGTAATGGTGCGCATGCTCGAATCCTGTGGTCTGACCTGCAAGCTGATGCAAATATCCTTATACACGGCACCCTGGATTCATACTCATCAGGATATAGTGTATCAGCAAACTATATCAGTGTTTACAGCACAGGGACATTTGATGCCAGAGGACTTGATGTATCTACAAATGGTAATTTCCAAGTTAAATCTGGAGGTACGGTTAATCTGGACGACGATGATGCCTCTATCTCATCTGGACTCGATATAATTATAAATGGGACATTTGACTGTGGAACAAGTTCACCGAATATCTATTGTAATGACGACTGGATAGATACATCTGGCACATTTATTGAAGGTTATTCAACGGTCTACTTTAATGGTACTGGTACACAGGACATAAGGGGTGGCGAGACGTTCTGGAATGTCGTTGTCAACAAATCCGCTGGAGAAGTTCAACCTTACGATGCCAATGTCTCCATGTATTCCCTTGACATTGCCTCCGGTACCTTTGACCTCAACACCCGGGATGCCAATATCACCTCGGATGCCATAATCCGCGGTCATCTGGAGATGGACCACGCAAACGACGACTTCAATGTTGGGGACGACCTTATATGGGATGCAACAGCAACGGCAACAGTCACTTCAGGAGAGATCCGCTGTGGTGACGACTGGGATGTCAATGAAGGTTGTGATGTTCAACTGACCGGAGGAACAGTTATTTTTAACGGTTCATATAATGGCTACATCCATATGTATGATTCAAGCTTTACATTCAATAACATTTTGGTAGATAAAGATTCGAGTCACTGGATCAAGATCTCCAGCTATTCAACCTATCCTGTGGATGTTAATGGATTTTTCACTATTTATCCCTTTGCGACTTTCGACACTAAATATAAAACAATTGAAGTTGCTGGAAATTGGTTAAACAATGGAATTTTCACTCCAACTGGTGGAAAGGTGATCTTTGATGGAACAACCCAGTCTATTAACAATGGCTCGGGTAATTTCTGGGACCTTGATATCAATGTCTCTGGAACAGCAACAACAAGTACCGATCTTGATATCAATGACGACTTTACCATAGTTAATGGAACTTACAACCCCAGTTCGCATAAAACATATGTGGGCGGAGATTGGAATGATACATTAGGAACATTCCATCCTGCCAACACCGGTAATTGGGTGATTTTCGATGGTAATGGTCAGCAGTTAATCTATCAGAAGGGTTCAAATTATTTTCAGGGAGTAGAGATATGGAATACAGGAAGTTCTCCAGCACAGGTGAGGGCTGAGACTGACTTGACATTCCTGTATTATTTTAACATAACATCCGGTGATTTCAATGTCAATGGTCATGACCTTTTTATCACTCGTGCTCTCCAGTTGGGGTATATGCCTTCGCATAGCGGCAATCTTACCCAGTACAGTGGCACAATCTGGTGCGAGGGAACAAATTGGTATGCAGGCACAGTAGACCTTCGGGGTGGTATTATCTGCTCCAGTTTCGATAATACCTACTACCCCAATTGGAACGATACCCTTATAACATTCCAGGCATCCGGCGACCACACAGTAGAGATGGTGGGGTCATCTGATATTACGATAACACAGGGACTGGGTAATCATTTCAAGAACCTTACTATTAATAAATCAACAAAGAGAAATAAATCTAATAATCCAGATTCTGAATCTGCACCTATCACTTATACAGGCCTTCTCCCTACCTCAACTCCCGCAAAAGACAAAACTAATACCGCTACTGCAAACAGTGACCTCAACATTAACGGTAATCTGTATATATCAAATGGAGTCCTTGAATCTGGGAATAATACATTGACAGTAGCAGGAGATTGGACTAATGATATAGGTGATGCTGGTTTTATCGAGGGTACTGGAACTGTAATATTCGATGGATCTCAGAGTGCATGTATATTGAATGATGAGACCTTTTACAACCTATCCATTAATAAGTCATATACAAGCTATAATGGATTGGAATTTGGGACACAGGGAGCGGGTAAAAATATTAATGTACTTAATAACATGGATATCATAGATGGAACCGTTGAGATTAATATCCCCTGTACACTCGATGTTAATGGAGATATTCAGATTGCACTGAATGCAGGACTGAATGCCAATGATGGTATAAATATCTACATAGATATTGGAGATGATTGGACTGATTACAACCCAGTTTTCAGCGCTACTAAAGGTTTTAATTACGGATATTCTACCGTGATATTCGACGGTAACGGATTTCAGGACATCTCTGGCGATTCGGTCAATTTTTACAATCTAAGGCTTGCATCAACAAATCCCACACCCTACTTTCAAGACCTTGAATTATTTGGGTCAAACAAGCTCCTTCGCATACATAACGACCTTCATCTCGAGAGAGGTGGAATGGAGATAAATGCCAATAGCATTCTGGATATTGATGGCGATGTTCTCATAGACTCCGCTGCAGGTCTTGATGCAGATGATGGAGGTATCAAAATTTATGTAGGCGAAAATTGGACAAACGCGGGGAATATCGCGATAGACGGCGGTGGGCCATCCGATGGTTTCGACGAGCTTAATTCTTCGGTTGTCTTTAACTGCACAGGCGATTCTCATATCGGAGATGATACATTTGACACCTTGAGGATAGACAAAGGAGGAAGTAAGGAGTTAGGGACCTTGACATACGGAGGGATTTCCGATGCCTGGTTTGAAGACATAGGTAATGGAAGATACAGAACTGAGTCTTTTGAAAATAAGAGGGGTAATACAGTATATGCAGACTCCACCATAATTGCCACAAATATATGGGTAGATAATGGCACATTTGAAACAGCCGACCATACTATCAGTGTAACTCACAATCTGAATATTAATGATACATTAAAGATGGATTCAAATGCTTTTCTTCAAATAGGAGATACACTGAATGTAAACAACGGAGGAGTATTGGAGTGCAGCGGGGTAGATACATCATCTATGGCTACTGTGACAAGGACAGGAACCGGTTATTTTGCATTTAACATTAATTCAGGTGGAACCATAAGTCCAATATATACTGTCTTTGAATTTGTGGATTTAACTGGTATAAATATTAAGAATGGTGCGGTTATAAATACAGCCACCAGATTTGATGGTTGCACATTCCGTAATGGTGAAGCAGGGGGAACTCTACTTAGAATTGAAAATACTCAAGTTATATCTATACAAGATGCAGTATTTCCTGAAAACACATGGGCTGGTCTTCACAATGTTACCAAGCTACTAAACCAGGGAATAGTTGAATTTGTATATCCCTATGGTGACTTTGCCGGAGATGACTACGATAATGACCCTTATGACAGGATATATTGGGTGATAGATACTACATCTCCCCTCATTTCAAAGGTATACCCACCACAGGATACAGTTATCTGTGATAGTCTACCAACAATAAGTGCCTCTTTCTATGATACTGAGACGGGAATAGATACCCTATCTATTATCCTGGTACTTAATAACGATACAGTAGATGCCTTAATTACTGATTCTACTGTTTCATATACTCCTGATACTGCCCTGTCGGATACAGTACATGAGGTTATACTATATATATCTGACAACAGAAAAAACGAAACGATCCACCCATGGGAGTTTGAAGTAGATGTACATGCACCTGCATCTCCAGGACTCATCTCTCCATCTGATAGCTCCTGGCTTAATGATACCCTCATATGTTTCGAATGGAGCGAGGTTCTAAAAGGAATAGTTGGCAGCAATAAAGAACGAGTCCTCAGTCTTAGCTCAGAGGAGAAACATAATGCTTTAGAGAAAGATTTCATCATTGCTTCTGATGAAAAGCACAGCACTATACAACCTGAAGAGTATACCTTAAAGGGAAAACATACCTCATGTAAGAGGCATCATGAAATTCTAAAGGCCTCAGAGGTAAGTTATATCATACAAGTTGATACAACTGATAGTTTTAATAATCCAGTTGCGATTGATACCATCGGGGTAGCTGTAGATACCATCAATTTGGGTGAAGATACATACTTCTGGCATATTAAGGCCTTCGATTTAGCAGGGAATGAAAGCAGCTTCTCTGAAATCTGGAGTTTCAGTGTTGACACAACCATTCCTTATATTACCAGTGTGTTTCCTCCAGTCGACACATTGATAACAGACAATCTTCCTACAATTGAAGTAAAATATGGCGATGTCCCTTCAGGAGTAGATACTGGACAGGTCGTACTTATAGTTGATGGAGATATCGTTACTGCAATCGTAACAGACTCTATGGTAAGTTATACTCCTTCAATTGCATTCGCAGATACATTTCACTCAATAACCGCCTACATCTATGATGTGGCAAGTAATTCCACCTCTACAAGCTGGTCATTTGAGGTCGATGCCACAGCACCTGAAAAGCCGACACTAATAAACCCGGAAGACTCATTAATTATAAGCAACAATACACCAACTTTTGTATGGAGTAAGGAAACCAAGAAATCGTGTGTTGGTTTTCGGTCATCAGATATCAGCAACCTTGAACTCTCAACCAAAAACACTAAATTGAAATCTACCTCAGTAACCTATACTTTACAGTGTGCTACAGATGGGGGTTTTACTGATCTTGTAATCGATACTACATGTCTTACTGATACAATCTTCACATCTGGTACATTGCCAGATACTAATTATTACTGGAGTGTAGAAGCAGTTGATAGTGCAGATAATCACTCTGGTTATAGTAATCCATATACCTTTTATGTAGATACAAAACCCCCTGAAATTGAATCGACCACAGTATGGCGTGATACAACTTATACTGGTCCGTTCCCTGTATATTCAACCGTAGGAGATGAAAATGGAATTAGCAGTGTAGAATTATGGTACAGCACGAGTATCAATCCAACCTGGTTAAACATCGCAATGGATACAGCAAAAGGTGTAGATCAATATACTGGAGAGATACCACAACAACCTGAAAACACCGAGGTCTATTATTATATCGATGCACAGGATAATGCTACACCTCCAAATGAATCAAAAGATCCCTGGAATGCACCTGATAGTTCGCACTCATTTATTGTTCTCTCAAGCACAGGAATTACGGAAGAAAAACCTGTACCACAGGTTTACTTCCTCTCACAGAACTATCCCAATCCGTTCGTCCATTCAACAAGTATAAAATTCGGACTTCCTATCGATTCCCGTGTAAACCTTTCTCTGTACAATCTTTCAGGGCAGAGGATTATTACATTAATAAATCATAAGAAGAAAGCCGGTTATTATTTAACAACGTGGTTCGGTCTAAATAATAGGGGTAGGAGAGTTTCTCCGGGAATCTACTTCTATCGGCTTGAAACAGATAATTATGTATGCACGAAGAAACTTTTACTTCTACGATAATATCATATAACCTTAAGAGAACATAACTAATTTTATAAGATAAATAGGCTCTAAATATATTATAGTTATGTAAATATTACGAATAAACCCCGCCTATCAACGATGGGCGTGGGTAAACCCCGGACCTGTAACCACAGAGGTCGTCCCGCCTTAGCGGGATCCCGAAGGAAGCGGGACAGAGAGCGCGGAGGGAAAAAGAAATAAGAACTCTCTGGTTTCTCTGTGTGCTCCCTGCCCCGTCAAAGGCGGGGTGTGGTTATATTTAATACAACACAATTTACACAAGGGGGTAAGGTGAAAGGATTCATTCTGTTTTTCTTATGTCTTTTCTCTTTTGTCACACTATCATTCGCCTCGTATATTAATATAGTAACCTCTACCTCAAATAATCTTGTAATAGATGTTTCTCTACCAGAAGTTGAGCTAATTGAACGTGAATACAGCGATGGAAATACATATTCAATACTAGTAGTCCCTGGTGGTGGTAAACTTGATGTTGGAAAACCAGATGTTCCAGGTTTTGGCTCATGGATTTTGGTTCCGAATGGAACAGAGGTAGATATATCATCATATCCTGGGGAGCCAGTAATTTATGAAAATATTAGTCTTCCTCCTGTCCAACCACCTTTAATGGATTTCAGCAACACCCCTGAACCATCTTTCATAAAAGATGGAACTATATATTCTAAAGATGCAGACTATCCTAACATATTTGCAGAGACAGAACCGATAAAAAATATGCGAGGTCAGAGTTGTACAATACTCTGGATTTATCCCTATCAATATAATCCCGTAAAAAAGATATTGAAGGTATATCCTGACATGAGGGTAGATGTAAAATTCACTGGAGTTATTAAACCCATACCTTATAACCTGAAAAGTAACATTTACAATACAATTATGCATCGTATGGCAATTAATGCAGAGACTATTCTTGATGCCAAAGAGGCTGCGGAAATATTCTGGCAGGATGAAAGGTCAAGAACTGATGGATGTGAGCTCCTCATCATCACTCACATTGACTTCTCAAATGCAGCAAATACACTTGCCGACTGGAAGCAAAAAAGAGGGATTTCTACCAAAGTCAGGGAGTTTACTTCAGGCACAACCACAGACGCAATTAAGGATACCATAGATAGTGCGATGACCTGGACACCTGCACCAGAATATCTGTTAATAATAGGTGATGCTGAATATATACCAACCTGGTATGAGAATTTACATCCCGAGCATGGAAGCCCCTATTTCCAGGGACACACAGGAACAGATATATTTTACGCAGACACAGATGAACCACCAGATTATGTTGCTGACCTGAGTTATGGCAGATTATCTGTAGATACTGAGAGCCAGGCAGATAGTCTGGTTGCTCGAATTATAAGATATGAGCGAAATCCAACAAGTGTTAGCAGCTTCTACACAAATGCAACAATGGCAGCCTGCTTCCAGGACGGTAGTCAAAGCACACCTCCTGATAGCATTGCGGATAGAAGGTTTGCCAAGACAAGCGAAGACATTAAAAATTATTTAGCAACACAAGGATACACAACTGAAAGAATTTACACGACTTATAATGGCTACAATAGTAATGAAGTATTTCCCAAATACTGGAACGACCAGAGCTGGGCTGTTTTTGAAAATGATACGCCTGGACAGGAAATTCCTGCTTATCTGCAGAAACCTACTTTTCCATGGGATGGAAGTACAGCAGATGTTACCAGTGCAGTTAACGACGGTCGTTTTTTTGTATTGCATCGTGACCATGGTTCAAGAAATGGTTGGGCTCATCCCTCATTCTATGAAGCCAATGTAGATGCCCTAAATAACGGAGAAAAAAGACCTGTTGTCTGGACTATCAACTGCCAGACAGGCTGGTTTGATAACGAAACAGATGATACTGAGTGTGGCACAACTACTAATGATGAATGCTTTGTTGAACACTGGCATAGACACAACACTGGCGGGAGTTGTGGTCTTATTGGTGCTACAAGAATCAGTTACTCTGGATATAATGATAGACTGGTCTGGGGATGGATGGATGCTATATGGCCTAGCTTTCTTACCTGGTGTGGTGTAACCTATCCTGACAATGACCCAATATATAATATGGGAACAGTAGTCAATTATGGGAAAGAGTACATGATGACTTATTTCAGTAACAATATCACAAGAAGAACTGCTCTCGAAGAATTCCAGTGGCATGGAGACCCCACAATGGAAATGTGGACAGGTGTTCCAGATACATTGACTGTAACGCACGACTCAACAATACTAATAGGGGCTACAAGTTGCAGTGTAAGGGTTACTCATAGCGGACTTGGTGTAGAGAGCACCCTTGTCTGTCTGTTAAAGCAAAATGAGGTCTATAAAACAGATTATACCAATGCATCTGGTAATGTAACATTAACCTTATCACCTTCGCCTGCCTCTATTGGAACATTATATGTTACAGTCTCCAAACACAATTATCTACCATATGAAGGTGAGATACTGGTTTGTTCAACTTATATAAAAGTCTCCCCTGATACACTCATGTTCTCTTGCGTAAACTTTACTTTAAAGGACTTACTCGAACAAAATTCATCTCCGAATCTCTTACCTTCTTTGTTAGATTATAATACTTTAGATGCTAACCTATTGGGTACTGGTTTTGTTAAGAGAAGGATATCAACAGTGTATAAAACAAATATTGGACTGAATTCAGACATTAACAAGAGATTATCCCAAAACAACTTCTTATCAGAGGTTTCTCGAACTGATGAACCATCCAATGACAGAACTTCTTTAAAATCTCTGGATGATGAGGAATACTCGAATCTGCTCTATGGGCGCTTACCTGAGGATACCATCCACTTTGATGGTCCATATAGCAACAATGCCATTGGTATTGCAGGTGGAGGTACATATGAGGCGGGTATAAGAATAACACCAACTGAACTTACAGGGTATAATAACTGGTTAATAACATCGCTACTATTTTATCACCATGAAACTACAACACATTCCTGTACTGTGAAGATATATGCAGCTGGAACAGATACTACCCCAGGTGCCTTGATAACACAACAACCCTATTTAGCGTCTGATTCGGGATGGCATAGAATAGACCTATTAAATCCTGTTACTTTAAATTCCAGTCAGGATATATGGGCATCTGTAGAGGTAACCCATGCTACTGGTGAGCATCCAGTAGGCGTCGATGCTGGTCCTGCTGTTTCAGGAAAGGGTGATTGGTTATATTATGCTGGTTCATGGTATGAGTTGTCTCCATTAGGCTTCAATTATAACTGGAATTTAAGAACCATTGTTAGTTCAGGAGATACAGTAAAGACCTTATTAATTCGCAACACCGGGAGTGTAAATCTCAATGTTGATAGTATTATTCCAAGCGAAACATGGATTAATAATATATCCCCAACCTTATTCACTGTCCTGCCGGGTGACAGTCAGGGTGTGACTGTTACAGTGACAAGAGATGCGCTTGGGAATGGAACGCACTATGCCAATCTATCTATATACTGTGATGATCCATATGGAAATCCGTATATAGAGCCTGTAAAGTTTGTAATTAATAGTGCATCTGCTGCGCCTGACATCTTTGTAACCCCTGATACAATTAACTTTTCATATAGTAAGGGTATGGCTTCGAAACTTCATTTTATTGAATCAAACAATGATAAACCAGGACTTTCATTCTCTACTCACAGCAAAGAAGATATTAATACATTTTTAAGGAGTCCGGATGATACTATCTGTTACGATGATGGTACTGCCCACTGGGCTTATCAGGGAGCATCCGGTGCTCTCTACTGGGCAGTAAAATTTACACCTGCCCAATCCTGTACAGTAAGGGCAGGAATGGTGATGAACTATATATATATGGGAACTGCACCAACCTGCAGTCTTTTTGTCTGGGATGATGCAGGTGGACAACCTGGTACTATGGTTGCAGGTCCATTCATATTCACTGCAGGAAACACATTTGTAACGGTTCCAATCACCACCGAATATATGGATGCCAATGATTTCTGGATAGGTTATTATCTCCCATGGTACTCTCCTGGTGACACTACATATGCATTGACAGATGTTAGTTCAGAACATGGCACCAGGCAGGGTATTTCAGCTAACCGTATATCCTGGACCGTGAATCCTAGTTTCAGTGGAGACCAGATGATAAGGGCAATAGTCTCTTATGAAGCTGCATCGGATACAGTAAAGACAATGGTTGTTCATAATAATGGAAACGCGAATCTCAATGTTTCAAATATCACTGGAAGTGAGACCTGGATTATTGATATATCTCCGACCTTATTTCTCGTTCCCCAGGGTGATAGTCAGAACGTAACTGTCACTGTAACAAAAAATGGTCTTGCAAATGGAACACATTATGCCTCTCTCTCGATCTACTCAAATGACCCTGATGAGAATCCATATACAGAAACGGTGAAGTTTGTAGTTAGCGGTGGTACAGGAATAACAGAAGAAAATATCCTACCAGAGGTCCTTTACCTTTCCAGGAATAAACCCAATCCCTTCAGCCATACAACCAGGATAGAGTTTGGATTACCGATTGATACCTATGTAAATATGACAATCTATAACCTTTCAGGTCAGAAAATCGCTACACTTATTAACGAAAAGAAAATGGCTGGCTATTATGAAATGAGCTGGGATGGGGTAAATGATAGAGGTATGAAGGTTTCTCCTGGAATATATTTCTGCCATATTGAAACAAAGGGATTCAGGAGCACAAGGAAGACGATACTACTCCGTTAGTTTGTCGCAAGGCTGAAGCCCTGCCCTACAATTTAAAAAAATTGACTCACAATGTAGGGCAAACCCTGCCTACCGACAGGCAGGCTTTAGGTTTGCTTTACATAAAACATTTCAAAGAAAAATCCTGCATAATTAAGAAAATCACTAATTACATCCTAAAATTCCTTAATGGAGTTAATGTGCGAAATAATCTATTTTTGCTGTTAGTATTTACCCCTGTCCTTCTCTTGTCTGAATTGAATATAGATAGGGAAATTCATCCTTTAATTTCCACTGATGTCTTTAAAGGCATAGTAATCGAAGACTTTGAAGATGGGGTTGTAATACTTACCTCATATAGTGACGAGGACATCGAACCATCAGCCTGGGAACTTGAGAGTAGTAATACCTATGACTTCAGCAACTATGCCCTGAGACTGTATGGTAATACCTGGAAATTAGAGGAGATAGAGCCCTGTTCTCTAAAATTAGGAGATGTATGGCGGGTAGCAGCCTATATCGAGGAACGGGCTGAGATACAGGGTTTTGGGCTTGTGGATTCATCCAATGTTCTTCTCTACGCATTTGGTGGAACTCACCTTTTGAACCCTGACTATTGGATCACTGTATATCAGGGTGCATTCTCTCAAGCAGAATGGCATACCTATCTTCTACCTGTGGCTCAGGACTGGGAGGATTGGTATGGTTATATCCCTGTTATAACTGGACTTGTCTATTTGAATGATAGAGACTACATAGACCAGGGTATAACAATATTTGACGAAATATACGACATTACAGAGGACCTGCCAATCCCACCAGAGGTAGAGATACAGTATACCTCAGGGAGACCAGAGCGTAATTCCAGGAACAAGCTTGTAGTTAATGTGCAGTTCTATGCCATTGTCTTCGACCCTGATAGCGATACATTTAACTTCTACTGGGATTTTGGTGATGGTGATACCAGCACACTCGAGAATCCATCTCATGAGTTCGTGGTTTTAGATGACCATTCCTACACAGTCCGTTTAGAGGTGGTTGATACCGATGTTATGTGGGGAAGAGATACCTGCAGAATAGACGTTGACCCGGGACCCACTACATTTCCACTGACAATAAATTTCGTTGGTGATATAATGCTTGCAAGGCGTTATGAGCAGCCCGGAGGCATCATCCCCACATATGGAGTTGAATACATCTTTGAGCCTACTCTTGGGATTTACGGTGAGGCAGCAGAAATATCAGTCTGCAATTTGGAAAATCCCCTTACAGATGAGGGTGAACCTCATCCAACAAAACCCATTATATTCCGAAGCAGTCCTGAGAATGTCGACGGACTGGTTTATGCAGGAATTGACGTCGTAAGCCTTGCAAACAACCATATTATAGACTATGGCATAAGGGGTATGGAAGAGACTCAGGAGGTACTGGAGACCGATGGTATCCTGTTCTCTGGTGCTGGTATAAACTCCTACTTTGCATTACAGCCCGTGTTTTTGTCAAAAGATGGGATGAATATTGCCTTTCTTTCATTTTGTAATCGAACGGGTCAGTACGATAATTATCAACCCTTCTTGAATGCAGGATGCAACAAACCAGGATTTGGATATCTTACAGAGCACAATCTCGGTCGGTGTATAGGATATGCCAAAGAACTCGCTGATTTAGTGGTTGTTCAATTCCACAGTGGTATAGAGTACAACACCACTCCACCTATCAGGCTGGATGGGTTGAATCCATGGGACCCTGATGTTATCCGCTTCCCAACAAAGCCCTCAATGAATGACATGGAGTTGAGATGGGAGGCAATAGACCTGGGTGCCGATGTCGTTATAAATCATCATCCCCATGTTCTCCAGGGATTCGAGGTCTATAATGGAAAACTAATTGCCCATTCCCTTGGAGATTTTACCTTCGACCTGACCTATCCAGAAACCTATCCATCTGTAGTACTACAATCCAGCATTGACTCTGATGGATTTCATTCATTCTACCTGACACCTGTCTTTATAGATGACTATATACCTCGTCCAGCCACAGGAGAACTTGGTTGTCATATCCTGGAGCGGCTTGCTGATTACTCTCGTGAACTGGGAACACTGGTTAGTGTAGTTCCTGACAGTATTACAGCTCATATTATTCTTGACACCTCATCTGTTGAAACTGAGATAACTCTTACAAAGGACTCTACTGAACTCGAAGAGATAGGCGCCTACTGGGTCTCAGAACCAATAGCCCTTTTTGGAAATGGAAGTCTTTCTTCAGTAACCCATATTAATGGAGGTTCTGCCCTGGATATACGTATAGGAAGGGAGGTTCTCTGGTTTGGAAATTTTGAGGATGAGGGAGCAACTATGTGGAACCTGAACAGCTCTGATGAGTGGCTTGAGGATACTCTTGCACACTCTGGAAAGCGATGCCTCTGCTTGAGAAGATATAATACAAGTGGTGATAATGTGATAACCGACCTTGAGGGACGACTACCCTGTGAATCTGACAAATCATATACACTAACTGGTTGGCTCAAGACAGATAGCACAAATGATGCTACTATCCAGATAAGATTTTATCGCTATCGTTACTCAGGTGTGCACCTGAGTCAGGAAGATGTGGGTACACTGGTAGATGGTAATACAGACTGGACCTTCTATCAAAAGGAATTGGTGGTACCCTCTCTTGCCTCCTACTTCAATGTTCGCTGCAGTAATGACATTCCTGACAGCTCGGTAAGCTATGCATGGTTCGATGATGTGAAGGTCATAGAGTGGCAGGATTGGGAGCCGGCGGATTTGCCCTTTAATGTTCAATACCCCAATAACTTCCGTTTCCTGCAGATAAGGTCTGCATCCTTTGCTGATAGTGTCTTTGTTGAGTATGAAGAGACCAACTTCAATAAAATACAGACTCAAATCGATCAGCATAATACAGAAACTTTGACATCATTCTTCCTTTATCAAAACTATCCCAATCCCTTCAATTCAACCACCACTATTTATTACCTTATATCATCGAAAAAAAATCAGTTCATTCCGGTCTCTCTTAAGATATACAACATCCTTGGACAGAAAGTTGCTACTTTAGTAGATGATGTGCAAAAGGCTGGATATAAGACTGTTCACTGGGATGCCTCTGGTTTTGCCTCAGGTATCTACTTCTTCTGTCTTGAATCAGAGGATTTCAGGATTACGAGGAAGATGTTGTTACTTCATTAGCATTATAACCATTTCGTAATGACATCTTCTTACATGTCTATGCGAGTTCGACGGACGAAGCAATCTCATCTTTTATGCGTCATTTGTAGCCGCAGGCTTCGGGGCACCACGTCAAAGACGGGGTCTTGCGAATGACATGAAATGATTTTCGTCATTTCGGAGTGACATAGATAACAGGTAGGAGCAACCTCCTGGTTGCGATAAGAGAAGAGAGATGAGTGAAGAGTGTAGAGCATATTGAGTAAGGCGTAGGATGAGAAACGGAGAATGGGTGAAAAAGAGAAGAGGGAGGAATAGTAATAATCGAATATTGACTATTTATTATTGAGGAACACAAATTGGAAAGCAATCGTAAATCGACAATCGAAAATAGTAAAGAGTAGGGCAAGGCTTCAGCCTTGCAAGAAGAGAACAGGTAGGAGCAACCTCCTCATAAATAACAGGTAGGAGCAACCTCCTGGTTGCGATTAAGGCATTGTTTCAAACCGTGCATATGTATTTGCACAAATTAAATTTGTGCCTACATTTATTTTTATTGTAGGAGGGTCACCGCTATAGCGGGATCCCGCCAAAGGCGGGAACTTCCCCCGCCAGGGTGCAGCAGGTAAATCCCGATAATACAAATCATTCCCAATAGCAAGAAGTAGGAGGGACTTCCAAGTCCCGATAATACGAATCATTCTCAATAACAATGAAAAAATAATATAAAAAATACCATAACTTTTATAATTCCATCATGATAATACTAACGATTCTAATTTTAGGTTTTGCTCCAGGTATATTCTGGGCCTGGTATTTCTATAAGAGAGATAGGCTTGAACCAGAACCAAAAAGTACCGTTATTAAGTTATTTTTCTATGGTATTCTGATTGCAATTCCTGTTGCTATTATTGAGCAATTTATACCTTTTGATAGGGTATTTCTAATTATAATATTCGCTCCTATTATTGAAGAATTCTTTAAGTTTTTGATTGTTCTGGTTACTGTCTATAATTATAAGGAATTCGATGAGCCAATGGATGGAATTATTTATGCAACAGCATTAGCCTTAGGTTTTGCCTCTATTGAGAATGTTGGGTATATATTCAGTGCCTTAAAATCAGGCAATTTAATCCAGGTAACAATATTAAGAGCATTGTTAGCAGTTCCAGGACATGCATTATTCTCCAGTATGTGGGGTTATGCCCTTGGATTATCGAAATTCACCAAAAAGAAATCAAATAGGATTATCTATAATGGACTTATATTAGCAATGTTACTACATGCAATTTACAATTTCTTTGCTATGGGAATACCATTTGTTGGTTTCGGAATGATATTTTTTATAATTATAATATGGAAATTGGTAAACAATAGGATTAAGAGTTTACTTGAAATATCCCCCTTTTTAAAGGAAAATGAGAAGACAATAGATTAAGAACCATTGTAAAACCCCTGACAAAAGGATTTTAATTTATTTCTTTTCTTCTTGACAAAACGACATTTTTATACTATAATAATATATAGATAATATCCTTAATTATATTTTAATGCTCTAATAAAATAAAGACACCACTACCTCTCCCCTATCTGCACTGAAGAAGCAATACTATTCTTACTACATTAATAAAATTATCTAACATTAATTTATAATCTTTACCTAAATCCTTATAAAACTATTAAGGTTTGTATTATGGCTAAAAGGGCATATATATTGATATTTATAATCATACTAAGCTTTGTGTCGCTCGTGGCAATGACTGATAAACCAGCAGGATACAAATGTTTTTACCATAGATGGCATACAATAAACCGAGTAGAGATGCCTATAACTAACTGGGGAGAGTTTGGTCAAAATCCTGCACGTACAGCCGGAACATTCTGGCCAAGAGGCTCGGGAGAGCCTTATATATTTGGTGCGGGAATATGGATTGGCGCTTTTGTAGAGAAGGAATATGTAGATTCATTAGAACAAGAGATGCATACTTTTATCTTTCCAAGAGGCAACCTAAGGGATACCCTTATTGGTGTCCCTCTCGTATCATCTGGTTATAACACAGTCGGCAAGGGATTTGATTTTGTACCTGGTCCACCGGATTCTGTACATATATGGGACCACTGGTATAACCCTGAGTCACATCCTGAAGACAGAATATACTTCTCTACTGATTCTATAGATATTAACGAATGGCCCCTAACAAATGAATCTGGTGAACCGATTTCAGCCGTTTTTCGAAGAACGGACAAATGGGCGGACGAAGAGACCTGGTGTGAATACAACGACCTGTGCGATTCTATTCACCATGAAAAAGCACCATTTCCCACATACCCACTTGGACTGGCTGTAAGACAGATAACCTTTGGCTGGGATACACCTGATTTACAGGACATACTTTTTATATTATACGAATTTGAGAATGTGAGTGATGACACAATAAGACATATGTTTGTAGGACATGCATCTGATCCAGATGTCGGGGATGGCGATGATGATTTATTGGGACTTGATATATCGAGACAGCTTGCATGGACAACAAATTCCCCCTGGGGTTGGTCACCAGAATACAAATATGTCGGAGTCTGTATTCTCCAGGGACCAAAGGCAGATTTCAATGTAGCAGTGAAAGGTTACGATGATGAGGGTTATCTATTAATCGACACACTAATAAACAAAGGAGAAAGGTTACCACTCACTTCCGTTCAAAAATGCACAAGACAGGTTGATGCTGATGATGAGCTAAAGAGATACATGATGCTTGCTGGTTATTATGGTGGAGACCAGTACCATCCTTTTTGTGGTTTTCCTGACCTTGCGCCTCAGGATAAGCGATTGATAATGGGTTGCGGTCCGTTTGAGCTCGCTCCTGGCGAGATAGATACCTTTGCTATAGCAGTAATGTTCTCCGATGGAAGTACTGGACGTCTTGATTACCTAAAATGGGAAGCTGATTATGCCCGGGTGTTGCACCATTACAATTATCCCTATCCTTCACCTCCACCCGCACCAAATGTCACTATTACGCCCGGCGATAAAAAGGTGGTCATTGTCTGGGATAATTATTCCAAAACAATTCCTGATCCTTTCTATCTCGCTATGTCCACACCAGCACCAGGAGATACTGTCGTAGATACCCTATACAGGGAATATGACTTCGAGGGATTCAGACTCTGGA
>JAGMCL010000151.1 GCA_023129165.1 Caldifarciminota bacterium
TACTGTTTTATCCTTTTTCTTTATGAGTTTTAGACTATCAACCTCTTCGTCAGTAAAACTTATTGGTACCTTGTGAGGTCGCCCCTTAAGATATTTTATAAAACATGAAGTATTCAGAAGAGATAAATTTGCTACAGCTACATCTTTTCTAAATCCCTCTTTTTCCTGGACCCACCAAAGTGGAAAGGTATCATTATCACCATTTGTAAAAAGAATTGCATCCTGTTCACATGAATTCAATAGGTTTCGAGCAAATTCTAAAATAATATTGAAATTTACAGGATCTCCCTGGTTAAGCTTGAATTCCTGTTCCCAGGTTTCAACTATTTCTTTCATGCCACCTAGTTCAGCAATATTTTCAAAAAGCTCTGTATAGGAAAAAGAGCTGAGTTCAAGGTATCCTACAATATCCTGAAGCACTTTTTCATTTTCAAGCATTTCATAGTAATTCAGGGGAAAAGGACTGTTTTCAATATAAGAGAGCATTGTATTATAAACACTTACATATGTATCGCCAAATCCTCTTCTTAACTCATTAATATCATTAAGGATAACTCCAAAGTCTTGCGAAAAGCTATACGGTTTATTCCCACTAAAACATTCGATTCTGAACTTTAACGGCTCCTCTTTTGTAACACCAGGATAACAAGATATATTCTTTTTATATTCATCATATAGACTTGTAAGTTTATCAAAAAAGCCACTATTTTCAGCAATTTCTTCTCCAAATTTACCAAGCACATCTGATAAAGAGAAAAGAATGTTAATGTCCCTGGAATTCAGTATAACTCCAGCATCCTCGAGATGTCTACTCATATCTATAACGTTCTTACAAGTTGTAAGTCTGGAACCCTTATTTGGAGTGGCAATAGTAATCAATATCTTTTCTAAATCATTATTATAAATCGTATCACTTAGCATATAGTATAGACCCACTAAACCACCTACCCCATATCCAACTATATTAAGCTTGAAATCACCATATTTCTCATGCAATAGCGCAAGTTCTTTGGAAAGTAATTCGGCAGAATCTTCAATTTTTTGACCAAGAGGATACTCGAAAATCCAGATAGGATGGTTATAGTACCTTCTAAGAAATTTCCTTAGGGTTCTAAAACTTTCAGATGGAGTTAGCATTCCATGCAGAAGGAGAAGGGGAATGTCTCCTTCTTTATAAGAATAATTAGCAAAACCGAAATCCTCATTTTTAACAACTACACAATATCCACCAGAATGAGCTACAAATGCAGTAACATTATTATTCTCTTTATCTACCTCAGAATTACCAATTCTTATCCACCCTTCTCCATTATAGTAAGCTATATATATTCTTTTTTCAGGAATTATCCCTGTATCATAAGGAAGAATAATCTCCACAGGTTTTTTAAATACTGCATCAGGTTCAAGTTTGAAAATATCACTCCTGAGAGAGAGTTCTTCAGGTAATCTTGCAGGAAGTTTTTTCAGTCTACATAAAATAATAGTGGTCTCTTGTTGAAGTGCTCCCTCCGGAAAAATAATTCTTGCTTGATTAAGTTTAATTTCTCCACCTGAAATATCAAGTTTTTCACTTACTGATACAACTTTTTCTGTTATACAGCCATGTATCAGGAAAAAAATACATAAAAATATCCAGTATTTCATCTCTCACCTCCTGGTATAATATTCATTATATCTGATTATACATATTATAAAACAGATTTCACCGATTCTTATCAAAAAAATATGTAATCGATATCCTTAATCTGTGAAATCAAACATCTTTCTTTTTATAGAATGTCTCATATTATTAAATCACAAAATTACTGAAAAGTTCAATTTTATTTCCCTTGACTTTATTTTTATTTTGTGTTAAAATGTATTTTCACCAGTATACATCCTCTTCGGTATTATATATACATTCTTTATTATATCACAAAAGAGGGTATTATGCAAGGAATTTTTTATTAATCACTTTTAAAGCAAAACTCCTCTGCAGTAATAATCAAGCATTGAAATAAAGGGTTTTGTGAAATATGGAACAAATAGTCAATAAGATGAGACTTGGAAGGTGAATAATGAGGTTGTTGGATATAGCCAGATATGAAGGCAGAAGTGTAATCGTATTATCAACTTAAGTTCTTGACATTTATAATATCTTATGGTATAATATTTTCTAAAAACATTGTGAGTTTAAATAAACTTAAACAAGGACCAAATTCATAACCTATTATGCGAAACTTTCTTACCATAAAAGAGGATTTCATAAAATATAAATGGGCCTTTATTGCCGGTTTTTGCACACTTCTTATCGTTGACGTTCTTCAGTTGCTTATACCAAGAGTGATTAAATACGCAGTTGATACTCTTGTTAGTGGAGATGTTTATCAGGGAATACTTTTAAGATATGCACTCTATATAGTTTTAATAGCATTAGGTGTAGCAATCTGTAGATTTGTATGGAGGTTCTTCATATTCATTACTGCAAGGAAAATGGAGAGAAATCTTCGTCTAAGGCTCTTCTCGCATCTTGAGACGCTTGGAATGAAATTCTATTCAAACACAAGAGTAGGAGACCTGATGGCACGTTCTACAAATGACATTGAAGCAGTAAGAAGAACTATAGGTATCGGCTTTCTTATTGGTACTGACAGTCTCGTACTTGGAACACTATCTATTGTCTTTATGATTTTTATAAATCTCAAACTAACTCTCATAGCCCTAATTCCTTTCCCTTTTCTTATATTTTTTGTATTATTTTTTGGTAAATTGTTATTCAAAAAATTTGAGAGTGTCCAGGCTGGATTTTCAAATCTTACAACCACTGTTGAAGAGAACGTAAGAGGTGTTAGAGTCATAAGAGGGTACAATCAGGAAGAAGGAGAGATAAAAAAATTCCTTAAGATAAACAGGGATTACGTAACACGTAATATTAATCTAATAAAGACCTGGGGTATGTTTTTCCCACTGATATTTTTCCTGGCAAATTTCTCAATCTGGATAATACTTCGATTCGGCGGAGTTGGGGTAATTACCGGTACTATATCTATGGGTGATTTTGTCGCTTTTCAGGCGTATCTCATGATACTTGTATGGCCAATGATTGCCATAGGATGGGTGGTAAACCTAATTCAGAGAGGCTCAGCCTCTATGGGCAGAATTAATAAACTCCTTGACACTCAACCCGAAATAAAAGATACTGGTATGACCAAAATAGACCGTATAAAGGGTATACTACGGTTTAGGAAAGTTTATTTCTCATATAACGAAGAACCTTTTTTAAAAGACATTAATATTAATTTAGAACCTGGTAAAAAATTGGGTGTTGTTGGTGGAATTGGTTCTGGAAAAACAACACTCGTCGACCTTATTGCAAGAGTATATGATGTTGACCAGGGTGATATCCTTATTGACGGCATAAAAATCAAGGACATTCCACTCGACCAACTCAGACAATCTATTGGCTTTGTACCACAGGAAGTCTTCCTCTTTTCTGATACAATAAAAGAAAATATAAGACTTGGAAATCCCAAAGCTACGGATCAAGAAGTTATGAACGTGATTAAACTGTGTGGATTAGAAGAAGAAATAGAAGAATCTCCCCAAGGAATTGAAACAGTAGTCGGTGAAAGGGGATTATCGCTGTCTGGAGGACAGAGACAGAGGGTAACACTTGCGAGAGCAATAATAAAAAACCCTTCAATATTAATACTTGATGATGCATTATCTTCTGTAGACACTGAGAAGGAGACACAAATTATAAATAATCTAAGAAACTTCCTTATGGAGAGGTCAACTATAATAGTCTCACACAGGTTAAAAAGTCTTATCGATGCTGATGAGATTATTGTATTTAAGGATGGAGAGATTGTAGAACGAGGACAACACTATGAATTAGTCCAGATTGATGGTATCTATGCCAACCTATACAAAATACAACAATTAGAGGAAGTTCTTTAGTCAGTCTCAAGCTGTAACTATGTACGAAGAAGATAAAATAAGAAAGATAACAAACCGAGCAATAATAAGACGACTGCTGGGGTATCTGGGAAGAGAGAAGTGGCTTATGGCGGTAGCTGTAATGCTGACAGTTATACTAACAGGTATACAACTCAGTTTCCCATACCTGACTAAGATAGCTATAGATAACTATATACTCTCTACAGTGCAGGTTATTAAACCCGAAGAAAGCGATATAGAATTTATAAATTCATTCGACTCAAAGGCATTAACCATACTGGATGAAGAGTGTTATGCCATAAAATCAAAAACCCTTTCATTAATTCCTGCTTCATTTGTAGATAAGCTATACGAAAAAGGGAAACTGCAGCGAGAAAAGTATTATATGTTCATGGATTCTTACGACGAAGCTCTCTGGAGTATTTTAGATTATCAGTCCTTCCTTAACGTACGCCTTGTATCTGAAAGAGCGCTCAGACAATTGAACATAAGACAAATATTAAGCCTTCGTAGAAGTGACATTGATGGTATAAAACATATAGCACTTATATTCCTTTTTCTTCTATTTATACACCTTGGACTAACCTTCGCTTCTATATTTATACTCGCATACACAGGACAGATGGTTATGTATAGAATTCGAAAAAAAATATTTACTCATATTCAACGCCTGAGGATTTCATTTTTCGATCGAATACCATCTGGAAGACTTGTTACAAGGGCAACTAATGATGCCGAAAAGTTGAATGAGTTCTTTACAGATGTATTGACTGGATTCTTCCAGGATATATTCCAGTGTATAGGTGTTATGATTGTAATGTTCAATCTCCAGCTACGGCTTTCTCTTGTCACCTATACCGTCTTACCGCTTATAGTATTGGCTATATCAATATTTAGAGTAAAGGTAAGGAGGGTCTATCAGAAGGTCAGAGAATTATTATCAAAAATGAATTCAAAGCTAGCTGAATATCTTAATGGAATGAAGGTGATTCAATTGTTTAACCAGGAAAGAGAAACAAGTAAAAATTTCAACAAGGTAAATAAAGCCTATTATAATGCCAATATGAAACAGATACTTGTATATGGCGTTTTTAGACCATCAATAGACCTACTGGCATCCATCGGAATTGCTCTCGTACTCTGGTATGGAGGAAGGGAGGTTATTCGTGATACAATAACCCTTGGAATGCTTGTAGCCTTTATCTCATACATAAAGATGTTTTTTGATCCAATACACGACATTTCAGAACGTTTTAACATAGCTGAAGATGCAATGGCTGCTTCAGAACGTGTATTTACACTCCTTGACACAAAAGAAGAGGAAAGGAACACAGGCACAATAAAAAATGTTACATTGGATGGTAAGATTGAGTTTAAAAATGTATGGCACAGGTATAAAGAGGAGTGGGTTCTTAAAGATGTAAGCTTTATTGTAAATCCAAAAGAAAGTTTAGCTATAGTAGGTCCCACAGGTGCAGGGAAAACATCAATTATAAGCCTGATAGCGAGATTTTACGAAAGTGAAAAAGGGGAAATCCTTATTGATAACCTTCCAGTAAGTGAATATGACTTGAATTTCCTTAGGCAAAACACTGGTATTGTAATGCAGGATGTATTTCTGTTCGCTGGTTCTATAAAGGATAACATAAGATTACATAATTCAAAAATAAACGATGATGATATCAGGCAGGTATCTGAATACGTAAATGCCAATAAATTTATCAATAATCTCCCTAAGACCTACGATACAAACGTTAAAGAGAGAGGTGTAAGATTTTCAATGGGTGAGAGACAACTTCTATCATTTGCAAGGGCACTTGCAGTGAACCCGACCATTCTTATCCTCGACGAGGCTACATCCTCAGTGGATTCAGAGACTGAGTCATTAATACAGGATGCAATTACCAAACTACTTGAGGAAAGAACAAGTATAGTAATTGCCCACCGTCTCTCAACAATTAAGACAGTGGATAGAATACTCGTAATTGATAAAGGAAAGATAGTCGAGGAAGGAAAACACAGCGACTTGATAAAAAAGAAGGGCATGTACTATGCCCTATATAAACTGCAGTATTTGAAGTAGTAATTAGATATTTACTTCTCCTTGAGGGTGTATAAATCTTCTCTTCTGTCCTGAATTACATCATTTCTCTCGGTAACCATCTTGTCTTCTGCTTGATTGAGGTCACACTCAACAGTCCATACACCTTCGACTGATTTTCCCACTCTTAAGTAAATCTCCCCCCTGGGACCTACAATCTGGGATGTTCCTGTAAATTTAAGTCCCCTTTCGCTCCCTGACCGATTTGAAGTAATTATGAAAATTCTATTCTCAATAGCCCTTGTTATAGTAGCATCTTGACAGTATGGCAACATAAGGTTTGCAGGGTGTGCTATAATCTGAGCCCCTTTTAATGCGAGAATCTTCCAAGGTTCAGGGAATATCCAATCAAAACATATAAGAAGCCCCACCTTAGTAGAGACACCCTTGATTTCAATATTAAATATCGGAAATCCACTATCACCAGGGGTAAATATGAGTTTCTCTTTATCAAATAGGTGAGCCTTACGATACACACTTATATCACCTGCAGGAGATAGAAGAAGACTTGAATTGTAGAACCTCTCCCCCGCTCTCTCTGCTATACCAAACACTAGAAAAATATTATTATTCTTAGTTATTGGAGCAAGGTACTCCACTGTTGGACCAGGGGTTTCCTCAGCAAGTTCTTCGAGCTCTTTTCTGTCTTTGAAGAGATAACCAGAAAAACATAGTTCTGGTAAGACTATAATGGCATCCTTTTCTTTTGAAAGCATCTCCCCCACTCTCTCAAGGTTCCCTTTTTTATCACCAAAAACTGGGCTATATTGCAAAAAACCTATCCTCATAAGCTGTATAATTAAATAATCAAGTTTATTGAGTTTTTTGAGTTCATTGAGTTTGTTGGGTTAAAAGACAAGTAAAAAGTAAAAAGGCAAAAGTAAAAAGTAGAAAGGATAAGGAAATCGTTTACCCTGTGAAATGAGTATCTATTTCATCAGGGTCAATATAAAATCGTCAATAGTCAATTCTCCATTTCACCGTTTCTCGTCCTACGCTTTATTTATCCCGTAGAATGCGCAGCTATTCTATCGGGACGCTTTTCTATCATCCTTTTCGCAACGAGGACGTTGCTCCTACCTATTCACATCCTACGCTATACGCCTTACGCCCTACGCTTTACACATTTCACATTCAACATTTAACATCTCTTATTCCATTCCACATTTCACCTGCAACCTAACACCTATCACCTAACACCTGTTATTTAATACTTAACGTCTTTTCTTAGCACCGTCTTCAGAAGCACTTCTTCCAAATCGGGCTTACCTATCTCTTCAAGTTTATACTTCACTCTCGTAAATGGCTTTTGAATCTTAATAACTTTTGTTATATCTATTGGTGTGCCAACAACCACAGAATCACAGGGAACTTTAGCTATTGTCTCTTCAAGGTCTTTTACCTGCTGTTTACTGTAGCCCATTGCAGGCAATATGATACTTGTCTTTGGGTATTTTTTATATGTTTCTTTAATAGTACCAACAGCATAAGGTTTCACATCCACTATTTCTTTTACCCCGTTTCTCCTGGCTGCTACAGAACCTGCTCCGAAAGCCATTCCACCGTGAGTAAGTGTAGGACCATCCTCAATAACAAGTACTCTCTTATTCCTTATAACATCAGGATTATCGACCTTTATTGTGGAATTTGCAAATATGAGTGTGGCATCTGGATTCACTTTTTTGATATTACCCTTTAATATTCCAATATCCTCTTCTTTGGCACTATCCATTTTATTTACGACTATTATGTCTGCCATACGTAGATTTGTTTCACCAGGATGATAGAGTAGTTCGTGACCAGCCCTCAATGGATCTGCAACTGTTATCAAAAGGTTGTATTTATAAAATGGAAAGTCGTTATTCCCACCATCCCATAGAATTATATCAGCTTCTTCCTCTGCTTTCCTTATAATTGCTCCATAATCAACTCCAGCATATACGACCATTCCTTTATCTATTATAGGTTCATATTCCTCCCTCTCCTCTATGGTACATTTCTCTTCATCGATATCTTCATAAGTTGCAAATCTCTGAATTGCTTGTATCGCAAGGTCACCATAAGGCATTGGATGTCTTATGAACACAACTCGCTTACCATACTTTTTAAGTATGTCGGCAATTTTTCTTGAAGTTTGACTCTTGCCAGAACCTGTTCTAACTGCACATACTGCAATAAGAGGTTTCTTTGATTCTATCATTGTAGATTTTGGACCAAGAAGCATGAAATCAGCACCAGTAGCGAGTACTGTAGATGCGGCATGCATAACATGATTGTGAGTAACATCACTATAGGCAAACACTACAACATCAACCTTTAATTTCTTTATAAGTTTTGTTAATTCCGATTCAGTATATATCGGAATACCGTCTTTATAAAGCTCCCCTGCAAGTTCAGGAGGATAACGCCTTTCTGTAATATCTGGTATTTGTGTGGCAGTAAAGGCTACAACCTCATATTCTTTATTATCTCTAAAGAAAGTATTAAAATTATGGAAATCTCTTCCAGCTGCTCCCATTATCAAGACGCGTTTAGGCATAAAACCTCCTGTAGTTAGGATAGTTAATCTGTAAATATTCTCAACTAATTCTCGTAACTTACAGTTGTTAAAGTAATTATCTACTTTTTACTTGTTTTTCTTTAATCCTTGTTCGGGTTCGATAAATCAAACCCCTACATTTTCGCTTGCATATCCTTTCAATTACCCCTAAACATTTCTAGGTTTTGTCAAAAACTTTCCCTATTTTCTTCTAATTCGTTAGCTAACGAATAACCTAAAATTTTAAAAGTAGTTATCTACTTTTAGCTTGTCTCTTCATGATCCTTGTAGGGGTCGGATTCATCCGACCCTTTTCTTTTGAGGGTTCGATAAATCAAACCCCTACATTTTCGCTTGCAAATTATTTCATATTATTTTTCACAGTATCTTAGGATATATAAAACCTGACCAGTGATAAAGGAGCATATATAATTTTTGTAAGTTTATAGTTTGTAAGATAATAACTTATGTTTGTTATTGTAGAACAAAGGTGAGATAGTATAACATAAAATCCCAAAAAAGTCAAGGAAAATTTGGACGTCCCGCCTTTGGAGGGATCCCGAAGAAAGCGGGACAGATTTACCCATGATTTCTTTATAAATTTTCCTGTTCGAGTAATTGTGCTTAAAGAAAGATATATCAAGATTATAGAAAATAAAGGGGGCGTCAAACTCGACACCCCCTTTTATCTGGTTCAGTCTTGCTTTCGGTTCTACTTCATCAACACAAGCTTTTTAGTCTCCTCATAACTGTCAGTTACAAGCCTTGCGAAGTATATTCCTGATGGAAAATTCATATTATCCAATCTTATAGTATAATAACCAGCCTTAAGTCTACCATCTGTAAGAGTCTTTACCTCTCTTCCTGATACATCATATACCTTAAGAGAAACCTTTTCTTCTTTTGGTAGACCAAATCTGATAATCGCATTATTCTTCACTGGATTAGGATAGAGAGATAAGGAATGAATAAGAGGTATATTACTCGTTGCAGTCTGAGTACCGCCATCACCTTCCATTATATAATATCCATTTGACACAAACACAAAGTCACGTATCCATCCAGGCTGTATACCAATAACCTCAAACTCAAGTGTTATGGTATCACCAGGAAGTAACTCAGCATAGTTTTCATCATCAACAAGTAGTCTCTGCTTGACTGAACCAATTTCAGAATGTGTAGCAGCTGCAAGTGGACAGGGTTTCACATGATAGGGTGCATTGTTTCTTTTCCCAAACCGCATGAAATCAATTCTCTGCGAGACATCAGTGAATGTAAGTCTCAGATTCACATCCTCAGGATAGGATACTGTAAGAGGAAGTACTTCGTAAGATGGGTTCTCTCTTCCCCTTATGAATCCCACGGGTTCAAAGCCTGATTCGTTTTCTTTTTCAACCATAAGTCTGGGCTTTGGTTTCGATGGCGCGAGTAAAACATAGTCTCCCCCATTAGCCTCTCCAAAATCAGCAGTAATCTTTTCAACCTCGTTTGCTTCAACATAGATGTTATCAAAATAGAGAAGATCATCTGTATAGTCCTCTCCATTCTCTCCTGTAACTGATTGAGAGGATATCATAGAAGAAACGGGTATAATTCCAGCGTCTGGTGCTACAAATATCTCAACACTATCTGGATGATCAATTGCAACGAGCCTTACCCTATCCAGGAACGAATGCTCGCTGCTCTCCTCCCTGAGCTGTAATCTGTATCTATTTCCATCTTTAACAGGCTTCTCCATCAGTTTATACCAGTCAGTAACTTCCTCGCCGTTTCCAGACCCTGCAAGAATATTGTTATCTTCAATGAACTCCGAACCATTATAGGTATAGAGGAAGGGACAGGGAGGGTAGGTGCACAGAATACTACCTTCATATGGTTTGAAATTGTGTTTGGTCGCAGTGACATATAGATATCCTGTATTTCGAATACGGAGACTAAAAGTGACCTTACCATTTGTATCAGTATATCCTCTTTTGTGAATTACTGGATCATCTGAAGACTTGTATAAGCAGACTAAAGCATCTTCCACAGGACTTCCATTAGATGTAACGGTAATAGTAAGCAACACGCCGACCTCTGGATCCACATATATCCGGGATGGATGGCTTGCTGTCAAAGATGGCGGCACATCAGTCCAGATAGGCGTCTCCGGAGAGCCAAAGAGGTTATGGCCGTAGCGGAGATATATCGAAGAATGTTGGGTCTTGGACATCCCCTCAAGATAACCTACATTCTTTGGACCATCCCCAAACATAAGGTCTACGAATTTCCTCTCAAGCCACCATGACGAGCTATACCACCCGTAGCGTGTGTTTCCAAGATAAACAGCTGCTCCCCTTTTTGAATAAGCATCAGTAAATCCATCTGCAACGCATATCTGGGGGTCACGGTAAGGGCAACCTGCATCTCCACAACTGGGATCGGGGTCAACCTCCCAGTCAAATGCAGCATTTTTGCATGAGACAGAGTAGACAAAAGGATATCGATTCTCATTAGTTAATTCATCTAAACTAACCTGGTCAGGGTGGGGATAGGACCATATGGCTGCCCACTTTTTGGTGGCGAAGTCTTTACGGCATCCATGGCAATGAATGTTATATTGTCCATATCCTACATTCAAGCTATTTAAGGCGTTGGATGGTGTCTCATCTATCAACCAGTATCTAGTAAAGTAAGAGGGATAGCCAGGGTCCACAATATTTTGTGAGGCTGACAGGAACTGACTATCAACAATATATACCTTATGTGTCATCAGGGTATCATTACCTGGATTTCTTTCATATACCATACACTCCTCTATCCAGTTTGCCACTTCTTGAGAGGTTCTCACAGTTATCCTACCCACATATACTTCAGGATACACATCCTTCAGTGTGTCCTGAGGCTCTCCGTACCACTGGTCTCCATCAGAGTTCCAGTCCCCACTCAGATGGGCATATGTAAGGTCAGAAAAGTAGAGGTCACAGGGAATTATCCAGTGTTTATCATTCCATGGGTCTGCGGGGTCGCGTGCTGTGGTATCTGGGTTGTTTTTCGCACAAGCATATCTATGAGGTACGATGTTATCATCCCCCGCAAGAAGCACGTAAGATAGAGAGTTGAACTGCCACCAGTTCCAGATACATCTCTTTACCTTCTGGGCATCGTCAACCCCGGGATATGAAGCAAGTATATCCTCTACAGTGATAATCCCTGCTCTTATTCCCTTCTTCCATAACCACTCCACGAAAGAGTTAAAAGAAGATGCAAGGGAATCAGGTGTGATTATCATATATTCTATTGTATCAGTGCAAGAGGTAGGAAGTATAAACTCACCTATAGTAGACTGTGGATTTACAATAGTAGGTTCATATTTGTAAGAACCTATATCAACATCATTTTCAACCAATGAATACAAAGCAGATTCATAAAGTCTGTAACTTTGTTCAGTCATTATCTGTGGGTAGACTGGTGTCTCAGATGATGATTCTAATATGAGTTTTAACTGGATATGGTCGTATAATACAAGCTCTCCTGTTCTCGCTGTCCATTGTAGTGGATAGACTGCCACCATTACAATCTTATTACCGTTAAAATATCCCTCATGGACAACCTCTGCGAGTTTGCCTGGATAGGGTTCATCAGAACTATACACAATAGAATCCGGTTCAACCCATTCAGGTGGTTCAGTACTACTTACAGGGATTGGTGGCTGCGCTGGATAGATGTTGTAGGTTCCTATGCTTTGTGAATTGGCTAATGGAAACTCTATTCTGGATACCTTGTTTCCCGCTGGGATAATGAGGTTCATATATCTTACAGGAAGCATGGGTTCACCAACCATATCCATCGGGTCGCATCCCTTTAACTCCACGATGTCGTATCCCTTCTCCTGTCTAAATGACAAATTCGAGTATGAGAAATAGACATCGTGGGTCACATCTGCAAAGGCAATATGGGCAAAACCCATCGCCAGTATGATACCTGCTATTTTCTTAAACATATATCCCCCTTTTATTTTGCTTCACTTCAGTTTTACAATCTTCTTGGCTTTATATTCAGTCTTTCCAGATTCAAGTCTCACGAAATAGACCCCTGGAGGTAATAAATTGCCAGAATTATCTTTCCCATCCCAGGCTACATTCGTTAATCGTGAATCGTCAATCGTAAAACATTTGATAAGGCGACCTATGATATCGTAGATACTCAAGGCAGTTGGGACACTGATAACTGGTAACTGATAACCGATGACCGTTTCTATGGTGAATGGATTTGGAGATACCGTGAGAAGTGATAGTGAGATAGTATTCTCTTCTTCAATACCCGGCGGAGAGGTGATTGAGTATACACCTGCATTAGTTCCCGCATATATCGTTGTATGGTCGAGCGGGTCTAACATAATGCAGTTTACAGAGAGATTCCCTATTCCTTCGTTCAACTCCTCCCATGTTGCCCCTCCATCGAGACTTCTGTATACGCCTTCTCCTCTCGTACCGAGATATAGGACATCCTGAGTTACAGGGTCTATTTCAATACAGGAAAATGGGATATCAGGCAAACCTTCTCCTGTCTCCGCCCAAGAAGAACCATCGTATTTGAAGAGCCTGCCTTCTCCCTCCAGTGCGAAGAGACTGTCAGCAATTACAGTATAGACTATGGCGGGGTCAAATGGGTCAATCGAAAGTCCCCACACTATTCCTGAGTCTATATCAGAACCAACATCCTCCCATGTCTCCCCTCCATCAGGTGTTTTCCATACATGGGCCATCCCGGTCCCAGACCTCATACCTCCTATATACACAATACTCGTATCGTGGGGATGCATGGTGAGGGCACCGCCCCACACGGTATCTGGATTCGAGTCAATCAGGGTTGAAGTAGAACCGGCATCGGTGGACTTATAAAGCCCCCACCCCATTCCGACAAGTGTGTAAAACTCAGCAGCATTTAGAGGATTCACACACAGCCATTGCATACCCAGTCCAGAAGAACTACTTTTTGTGGGGGAGCAAGCTTTCCGCCCACCCACAGGTATAACTTCCCATAGATCTCCACCGTCGAAACTTCTTGAATATTCCCCACACCCGCAGGCACCGAAAGCCTGAAGATAAACTGTATCTGGAGCCGATGGGGCTACTCTTACCACGGAGGTGCGAAGCTGCGTCAATCCCCAGCTTATATTCTTCCATGATTTACCGTAGTCATCGCTTCTATAAATTCCTGCTCCTGAAGAATAGTCGTTCCAATCCTTGACATTTGAGGCTGCAAAAATTCTTCCATTCACAGGGTCAATATCTATGGAAAAGACAGTCGTAAGTGTCATGCCATCAGAATACCACTCCCAGGTTTGTCCCTGGTCTATGCTTTTATAAATCCCGGGTCCGCTGCAGGCTGCGTAGACGGTATTATGATTTTGAGGGTTTATCGCAATACCATGGAAGGGATTGCAGGGAAGTGTATCGCATATATAGAAGGTTTCTCCACCGTTTGTAGATTTATAGATGGTTCCAGATCTTATGCTCATCGTAGGGTACCCGCCACCTCCGACATACACAACATTCGTGTCAACTGGATCGACTTTTATTACTACCGCACTCGCTGTGTAAAAATCCCAAGGGATGCAACCCGTCCATGTTTCTCCACCATCTGCGCTTTTCCAGACACTATTGTAGGTTATATCGGTTCCGACAAAAACCACATCAGCATTTAGAGGATTAACTTTCACATCGCATGGAAAATAGCCATAACCCGGACAGAGAGAACTTAGGGGAGTCCATGTTTCTCCGCCATCTGTGGACTTATATGCCACTGAAAGAGTGTCAGTAGGGCTCGGATCTACATAATATGCATCTCTTACTGCAAGATACATCGTATCTGGTGAAGAGGGGGAAATGGCGAGGGCAGATACTGCCATATCATCAAAGCCAACTTGATACCAGCTATTCCCTTCATCATCACTCTTATATAACCCATCGGCAGGTAACCCAAATAGAGTACCGGCAAATTTATCTCCTGTACAGGCGTATATAATGGAATCATTGTCTGGATGAAATACAATATCAGATACAACTTGACAAGAAAGACCGTTGTTTATTGGGAGCCATGTATCTCCTCCGTCCATGGTCTTGAGTATTCCGTATCCAACAGTGGCTGCATATACATTTCTCCTAGAGTCCACTTCAATGTCCCAGATGTGTCCATAATTTAATGATGTATGTTCCCAGGTCCTACCCCCATCTTCACTGCGATATACACCATACCCGACCATACCCTCAACATTTCCTGTCCCCGCGTACATACAGAGAGTGTCACTTGGGTCTATAGCAATGCAGATAGTCTCCTCTCCATAGGGTCCGTGTGTCTCCCAGACTGGTGTAAGGAATAACTGCATTATGATAAAAAGATACATAAAAACCTCCAGGACGCCTATCCCATAAGTAAGCATTCATACCCTGCACATCACAATGACATGCAGGGTTATAATAAACAAATCTTACAAACCTTGTGTATATGTAAGTTTTAAATCTATTACAAACCTTACTTCCTAAAATCCTACTTATACAATTAGAAGTTGATTTATCTAAATATATAACAAAAAAGTTCATTTGTCAAGATTATAATTCTGTGATTTCTGAAAAATTCCAGAAATCTCTGGAAAAGGGGACAGGCTACTTTTCCGTTCTCTTCCTATCCTCTTCTTCGGTCTTCCGCTCATTCTAAATGTAAATTTCAATTCAAGCTCCTTACTCACATATATACAAGATTAACATCTAATCTACTAAATTCCTTGTTATTCATGGAGCAAATAGAAAAGTAGCCTGTCCCCTTTTCCTTGTCCGTTGGGAAACTGATTAATACTCCAATTCGCACCACCATCTTCAGTATAGCCAATCTTCCCTGATGATAATGATACCTCAGCATGGTTGATATTAAAGGTTTCAGCAGTAATACTAAAGTTTGCCTCGTTTACAGACTCAACTCCCCAACCGGGATCTACCTGCCAATCATTGTTGGGGAACTCATCTCGATGACGCTCCCAGTTCTGACCACCATCTGTAGTTCGCACAATGAGCCCTGAATTATCAGCTACTGCCCAGACATTCGCACCTGAGGGAGTTGCATACTTACCCACCCATATACCCACAAAACAGTCGGCATGCTTATCATGCGCATCCTCAACAGGTTTTCTTAATGTCTTTACCCAATTAACACCTCCATCTGTGGTCTTCAGTATATACCCCCTTGAGCATCCAACATAGAGGATATTCTCGTTCGCATAGTCGATAGAGAAGCAGGCAAGGTCATATCCATCTACTGTGGGATATGTAGCTGACCAGCTATATCCATCATCTGTGCTTTTAAGGATTATCCCCTTCCTGTCTGTTCTCTTAATTCCCACTATATAGAGGTCACTGGCAGGAATCTTACACACACCCTTGAAGTCCCATCCCGGTTGATTTATGGCAACACCTGTAATCGTAACATCCTGCCAGGAGTCCTCCTCTCCCTTCATAATCAATCCAGAGTCCCCAACTACCCAGTTTGGCTCATATCCTGGTGCAGCAACGTCGTTGATTGTTCTTCCTTCCACTGTGTAATTCGTTGTATGCCACCAGGGCTCTGCTACCTCTCCTCCAGCTATCATCGGGAACAATAGAGGGAGTATCAAAATGGTTTTTACCCATTTCATACAAGCTCCTTGTTTCTACTTCTTATTCACAGAAATATACCAAACATATCAAATGATATAAAACCGAGCCCTGGGCAATTCTATTCACCTCCTTCCTGCCCGGATTGGCTCTGTTAGTTTCCTAAAAATACCAATTTCTTTGACCTTTTGACCTTTTGACCTTTTAACTTTTCGACCTTTAATTCACAGAAATAAATACCCGCAGAAACAATTGTACTCTTATTATCCTTTCCATCCCATCTCACTCTATACAACCCTGGACTTTGCCTGCAATCGATGAGGGTCTTTATAAGTCTACCAGACACATCGTAAACCTTCAGACTTACAGAAACATAACTATTCAGTTGATATTCTATCTTAGTAAAGTCATTAAATGGATTTGGATAGGTATTAATGAGACTGATAACGGTGCTATCGGTCTCGTCCTCTTCAATTCCAGTTGGAGTATATCTCACTACCCAGACCTTCCTTGGAGCATAGACTGCTGCACAATTTGAAACCATTATCTCGTCTATTCCATCACCATCTATATCACCTGCTGAAGCGACATTCCAACCTATATTCTGGTCATTGGAACCGATAATCTTAGCATCATATAGTGTGTCCATAATTGGACTACCTCTATAAAGATACGTTATACCTCCATATGTTTCACCTTTTCCCGGTGCTCCAATAAATACATCTCCATATACATCTACTTCCGAAAAGCATCCCCCAAGTGAATAACCAAATTTGCCTCCAGTTCCCTCATAAAATAATAAATCCAGAATGTTATCCATCGGGTCTCCTCCAAAATATCCGAATGTTTTATCTTTATCAGGATTATCATCTGGTATTCCTACTCCCGCATCATCATATCCATCATTTTCCAAATCGGGAATGAGACCAATGGCATCCCCAAAAAATCCTCCCTGTGGTGGAAGCATAGTTACATCAGGAATCGTATCCATCGGGTCACCACCATAATAGATGTAACAGGCAGCGGGTGTTCCTAATCCCCAGTTACCTGCCACAAATAGATCTTTGTATCCGTCATTATTAACATCCCTTCCTGAGGCAAGGCGGGCACCAAAGTTGTTCCTTGCATCTGGGTCACCATTCAAAATAACATCAGGTATAGTATCGGGGTTAGAGCTGCCAAAATAAATATACACCCTTCCCACATAGTTATTTGTTCCATAAGCACCAACTATATAATCATCGTATCCATTATTATTCAAGTCACCACAGACCACAGCCTCGGCATATTCTCTGGCACCGTATGGACTATAGATTGTTATATCAGGAATAGAATCCATGTTATTACCACCAAAATATATCCTGCATCGGGAAGTCCCCCCAGCAATCACATCATCGTAATCGTCTCCGTTTATATCACCTACAGCAATGACACTGCCATAACCGTAGTTTATCTCTCCTACTAATACTACATCTGGTTGGTCATCCATTGTGGGATCTCCATAAAAGATGTATATGTAATTATATTCCCCGAGGGTTTGTTTGCCACTAACTACATCACTATACCCATCACCATTTAGGTCACCTGATGCAAGCCCTATCCCAAACCCACCTCCAACAGCAGTATCTGGATCCGGTATCTCCAGAACCAGTTCCAGATTCTCAAAGGTCTGGGGAAAAATAATCACGGGAATAAAGAAAGATAAAAAGAATAAATATTTCATACTAAATCCCTTTTTAAATCCCTTTACTATATTAAAGAGCAAAAAGCGTGTCAGTTTGAGTGATAATATTTATAACGGTGGATAAAATAAGGGATTAAAAAATTTACATCCTATTGGAGGTGGTTAAGAGGTTCCAAAAAGTGTAAAGAAACTTTACACTTTTTGATAGCTGTGTAAAGGAACTTTACACTTTATAGAAGTTAATATTTCGTCTAATTTTGACCATCTTATGATTATATAAGGACTTGGGAGGTTTTGCTCTAAACTTAGGAGAAGAAAAAGTGTCTAAAAAACATCATAAAAGTGTAAAGAAACTTTACACTTTTTATAGACCATATTTTTTAGCTTTTTATAGAATTGAAGTCAGGCTTGAATCTTGAATTTTTTAAACCTTGTTTTGCTTTGATGGTTTTTGCTTTTTTAATGTCACATCTATTCAATGATTTTCATTAGTCCAGCACCAATTAACAATGAATAATAAACCCCAAAAAAGTCAAGTAAAATCTATTGAATTATTTTACTTGACAAATGCCTGGTTATGTCGTATAATTTGCAATATGCGTGATTTACTAAAATATCTTAAACCATCAAGGGGAAGATTTACCCTTTCCATAATCTTTATGCTTGGTTTTGCCATCCTCTCAAGTATTTCCCTATCTCTTATCGCACCCTTTTTACAAAGTATATTTTACGAACAATCAATAATCCCGAAGAATGATATTCTTGACCGTTTTACAAACCTAATAATAGGTCAAACGAAATGGGAAACCATAATAAAACTTCAGATAGTATTGGTTTCTATATTTCTTATAAAGGGATTATTTGGTTATATTCATCGATACCTTGCAGTGTCCACAGAGGAAAATGTAATAAGGGATATAAGAAAGGATATGGTAGAGCATATATACTCTCTTTCACTTGACCATTTCCACAAGACAAGATCAGGAACATGGGTGTCAAAAGTTACAAATGATATAGGAAGAATAGAAAGAAGCATCTATAATGGTCTTCTTGGAATAATAAGACAAATTATACTTATGCTTGCATATTTGACTTTCGCAATGTATCTATCCTGGAAACTTCTAATAGTCACTGTAGTAATATTTCCTATCATCACTAAAATCATCAACATACTTGGAAGAAAGTTAAGAGAAAGGAGCGAGGTAGTACAAGAAAATATTGCTGATGTCACTTCACAATTCTCTGAAGGACTTTCCGGTATGAAAATAATTAAATCCTTTTTAATGGAGAAAAAAGAGACCAGTAAAATACTACATTCTTCTAAAAGATATTTCAAATCACGACTGAGATTTGAAAGAATCGGTCTTATAGGAACACCACTTTCGGAGTTCATAATAACAATAGGGATTTGTGCTGTTATATCCTATGGTGCCTTCCAGGTTTTTAATAATTACATATCCCCGGATAGATTTATTATATTCCTTGCCTGTGTTATTTCCTTAATGGAACCATTAAAAAGGATACCTACTGCCAATGTTCATCTTCAACAGGGTTTACAAGCTATGAAAAGAATTAAGAGGGTTCTATCACTGGTCCCATCTGTTGTAGAAGATCCAAATGCATTAAAAATAGAGAGCTTTAAGGAGAATATTGTCTTTAAGAATGTCTCATTTAGCTACCTTGGAAATGAAGATGTAATTAATAATATTAATTTTAAGATAAAGAAAGGCGAAAGTATAGCACTTGTAGGTCCTTCAGGTGCAGGCAAATCAACCATTGCAGATCTATTGATGAGATTCTATGACCCAACTTCAGGTTCAATAGAAATGGATGGTCTCGACCTTAGGAAAATACGAATAAAAGATCTAATAAAACAAATAGGACTCGTTACACAGGAACCATTTCTGTTCAATGATACAATCGGAAGAAATATAACCTATGGTGATGATAATATTAATGAAGATAGAATGATATTATATGCAAAGCTGGCAAATGCTGATGAATTCATAAAAAAACTGCCGGATAGTTACAATACACTTGTAGGCGAGAGGGGAGTAACACTCTCAGGTGGTGAAAGACAAAGGATATCTATAGCACGTGCACTATACTCAAATCCAGAGATTCTTATCTTCGATGAAGCAACCTCTCACCTTGATCAGCTATCTGAAAAGAAGGTACAGGATGCAATCGAAAAAGTACTACAAGACAGAACTGCGCTTGTTATTGCACACAGACTATCAACAGTAAAAGACTGTACGAGAATTGTAGTCATAGACAATGGAATGATAGTAGAGGAGGGAACCCACGAGCAGCTTATGGAAAAGAATGGGTTATATAAGAAACTTGTTAAGAGAGGACTGGAGTGAAACAGCAGGTGTTACATGTTAAACGTTAAATGTGAAATGTTAAATGTTTGATGTTGAATGTTGGATTCGGTAGGAGCCCCGCCTTTGGCGGGACGATAATGGAAGACTGAAGAGGGAAAAGCGTCCTGATAAAATAGCTACGCATTCTACAGGATAAATAAGGCGTGAAGCGTAGGGCAAGGCTTCAGCCTTGCGAGAAGAGGGAAGAGCGAAATTAATTGGTTATCAGTAATCGTTGAATTGAAAAAACTTTGTGTCTTTCCGTTAGCTAACGGACTTGGTGGCATTATAAAAAATCTGAAGTGTATACAGATGGTAAGAATATCTTCATGGCGCATCATTAAGATGAATCATCCTTTCAAATTCTCCCATTCGATTGGGTTGGTTTTCAATTATACCTATTCTCGATAAAAAAAGGCATTTACAGAATCTTGCCTTGCAGGGTAGTGGCTTCTCCATAAGTTGTAGAGTACCCTCAAATATGTTTCCAAGAGGAGTGGAATCCCCAAGACATCTACGCACACTGCCATCTGGATAGATTCTTATAAAGTTCTTACCTGCTGAGCATATCATACCTTTATAAGTTGGAGAACTATAAAGCCCAAGCCTTGATACGGAGTCAACAAGATATTCCTCTATCAATTCTCTTTCCTTGGCTGTGTAGGAACGTGGATATTTATGTCTTAAAAGACCTTTCTTATATATTCCCCTGAAGACCTTTGGCTGCACTGTAAGACCATAAGATTTGAACAACCCAATATATTTATCCAGTCTACCCAGTATAGAAGGATAAGTCACCAGTGATATTATTGTTGAAAATCCGTTTTCTCTTAAGCTTAATACATTTTTGATAAATTCATCAACCCTTCCTCGTTTTTCGACCTCCGCTACATGGAATGCACAGTTCATATATACTATCCTATCAGGAACAATTTCTTCGATGAATCTGTCTATATTACAGGAAAGATTTGTATCAATGTGAATAAAATGTTTCTTTGTGAGCTCATTGACTATCTGGGTTAGTTTTTGATAGAGAAACGGTTCTCCTCCTGATATGCCTATCCACCAGATCTTTCCTGTATTATTGAACCCTTTTGCAATTTCTTCTGGGGTGAATCTACCAACTGACTTATCTTCACTTTTCTGATGACCAAAGCAATACTCACAATCATAGTTGCAAGCCTTATTGAAATACCAAAGTGCGAAGTGTGTTATATCCCTTATTGTACCTTTCCGCATAATAATCTCATTTAAGTTTTTTGGGTAGTGTGAAAAATATCTTAACTAATTTATAATAACCTATATTTTTAAAGTAATTGACAATTTTTTGCTTGCCTCCCCTTGATTCTTGTAGGGGTCGGATTTATCCGACCCGTTTCTTTTACGGGTTCGATAAATCGAACCCCTACATTTTTGATTTCATATTCTTTCATATTATTTTTCACAGTATCGTTTTTTTGGTTCTAAATTCCTCACCATAGTGAAATGTTTTCTTATTATCTTATTTCACAGCAATATTCAACCTTCACACTAATCAACCAATTAACTATTCAACTAATCAACTCTTATCCCTATTCCAACTATTGTCCAGAAAAGTACTGCAAGGGGTAAAAATTCGAATACAGTCCCTGTTAAACCAACAAGAAGTGCACCTATTATTGAAAATGCGCATGCGAATGATACTGGAGACCCCCTTTTAAAACAAAACCATATAAAAAGCAACATTAAAAACAAGAAGGCAGTAAATCCGAGTATTCCAGTCTCACACAATAGTTGTATATACATTGAATGTGCATGTCCATGCATAATCTTTTCATCTCCCTTGTAATCCTTTGCAATCTTATAGTATGTTGAAAGTCCACAACCTGTAATTGGTTTTTTCTCAAACGCCGATAATGCTACCTTCCATGTATTAAATCTGGTTTGGATAGAGGATTCTGAAGTGAATCTATCTGCAAATCTGTTAAATCTTTTGCTGTTCGTAACATAAATAATGGAAAAAAAGAGAATTATGACAACACCAATCTTCCAGTTCTTAATTAATATGACAAGCAATGTTAATATCAATACTGCAGACAAAGCTGCAAATGAATTAGTAAAAACAATACAAATAATTGAAAATACTACTAAAGAAATTGATAATATTTTCCACCTTAAATCTTTTAATTTATATATAGATACTACTGCAAGAGGTAGTAAGAGTATCAAATATTGAGCAAATCTATTACGATTGCTTAAGGTTGATGTTGCACCCTTTTCAGTTGAAATGGTTATCGAAAACAAGTCAGTCCTTATCTTAATATTGTAATTGATAAGATATTGAATTATACCAAATGCAGTTACTATTATCCCCGATATGATGAACACTTTTAGAATCTTATCGATATTTTTGTTTGAACACGATACCATTAAACAAAGGAGAAAGGACAGGACATAAAAGGGAAATCGACCGAAAGACACGCCTTTCTGTATGGAGAATACTGCTGATAGGATTGTTACAAATAGAAGAAGAAACATTGCAAACCAGAAGATTTTTGGTCTAAAAGTTACTATATTTTTCCACTTAATCAAGAAAAATATCAATGCAATAAACGCTGCCAGTACAGCCAATGGAGATAAAATTGGAATAAAGAAAATAAATACAAGTATTCCTTTCTCTATAACTCCTTCAAATCTATTTGATGTACTTTTCATAAACCTCCTCAATCTCTCTTATTTCCCTCTTTAGAGTGAATCTTTCCTCAATTATTTTTCTACCATTTATACCCATTTCTTCCCGCAAATTTTGATCCTCAGCGAGTTTATTAAGAAAGTTGGTTAGACCCTCAATATCACACTCATTAACTAAAAATCCACTCTTGCCGTGCTTTACAATTTCTGGAATACCAGCATGGTAAGTCGATATTACAGGTAATCCTGCAGCCATCGCCTCTTTTATCGTGGTCGGCATTCCTTCCTTGTCTCCGTTTCTTCCAGTAATATGGGGTGCAAGGAATATATCAGATTTTGACATCGCTTCCCTTACATCCTCAGGCTTTAAGAAACCTGTAAGATTTACATTAGACGATATTCCGAGCGATTCTATAACTTCCTTGATGTATGGTCTTAACTTACCATCCCCTATAATAACAAGGCGTGCACTCTTATTCTTCATTTGTTTAAATGCTCTTACTCCATACTCAAAACCCTTTTTTTCGACAAACCTTCCACACATAAGTATCCTTAAAATATCTCCTGAACCCTGTTTTTTAATCCTGAACTGAGTAGAATTAATTCCTATATAATGCACTTTAAGTTTCTCCTTAACGCATCCCTCCTTTATAAGGTCCTGTTTCATATCTTTTGACATTGTTAGAATAAGTTGAGAAGTTCTGAATAATCTCTTTATATTCCTACGGTAAAAGAAATAATGCATCATTCTTGATGCATCTATACCATAGAAGGTAACAATTAGAGGAAGGCTATATTTAACTGCAATCGGAATTGCTGATATACCACTCCATCCAAAATGTGCGTGGATAAGTCCCACATTATTTTCAAGAAGTATTCTAGTTATATCCTTTTTATTATAAGTAAAGACTGAATCAAATGGGAAGATATCACGATTTAATATACTCTTAGTTATAATGACAGTGGGAAACTTCTCTATATGTTTAATCTCATTGTATATGAACGTCTCTGACAACTGAAGATACTTATCTATGAAACAGGCAACGGTCTTCATCTCTCTCTAATCCCCTTTGCTCTATAATGATATTTCAACAATTCTTTCATTAAAGGAAATACAAATATAAATGGTGAATCGACACTTTTAATAACTAAATCAACCAAACGCTCTTTCTCAGCCCATATCGGAGTCATAAAGATATTTGATATAAATACTACCCTTTTATTAGCGCTGCTTTCACCAGTCCAGGACTCTGCCTTTTGAATGAACCTCCAGGATGTTCGACCTCTCTCCTCGAATTTTTTCAGAAGATTATTGAGCCATTCCCTTGTTAGATACCCATCAACATGGTAAGCTGCACATTTTCTTATAGAAATAACCTTCTTTACACCCATCTTCTTTAGTCTCATACCAAATTCCACGTCCATATACCCCATTAACTTATGGTCATCGAATAGACCTGCATCAAGTATCCATTTTTTCCTCAAAGAACAGTTCTGTATGACCAGACCAGTTAAACAAATACCATCTATTCTGAGTGTAAAATTACCAAAACTTCTTGGGCTTCTTATATGTCTTACCAGTCCCTGAATAACTATCTTATCATCCTTTTCATGAAAAGATATATGGTCTTCTATGAAATTACTCGTAACCAGCACGTCAGAGTCAACAAAAATAATCAGTTCTCCTGTTGCCTCCTTGATTGCAACATTCCGCGCACGCCAATGACCAATTCTTTCGTTAAACCTTATATACCTAATTTTTGTTTTTGGAACTCCCAATTCAGTGAATGTGGGATTAATATTTGATATCATTTTATCAGTTCCGTCTTCTGATGCATCATCTACTACAATTATTTCGTCCGGAGGTCTTGTCTGCTCCAGCAATCTCTTGATACAGTCGCCTAATACATGGGCACGATTACGGGTCGGTATTATAACAGATACTTTCATAGTGTTGTCTAGTTTATCTGGTTTGTTTGGTTTATCTAGTTCATTTGGTTTTATACTCACTACTCACTACTTTCTTATCTGGTTTGTTTAGTTAATTTAGTTGTTATATCTAATAACTGATAACCATTAACTAATAACAAATAACCAATAACTAATAAAATCTAACACTCAAAATTCAACCAATCAACTATTCAACTAATTAACTATTCAACTAATTAACATTTGCCATTTTCCATTTGCCATTTTACTTTCCCCATCTTCTCCATTGCTTTTTTTATTCCTTTAGCACGGTAATGATACTTTGCAACCTTTCTCCAGAAGGGAAATAGTGGGATTAAGGGTGAATCAATCATCCTTTCCATTGTTTTTAATGTAGATTCATTTTCTACCCATGCCTCAGTATTATAGAACTTAGAAAAGAAAAGAGTCCTTTTGGTCCTTGCGATGTTTTCTGCCAATTTACCATGTTTTGCAACGAAGCATGCTGCACTGTATCCTCTTTCATAGTTTTTTTGGAAATACTCTGTTAGCCTTTCCCGACCATATGGTTTATCTACATGATATGCCATACAGGTTCTAATGCCATATAAATATTTCAGTCCTATTTTCTGTAGTCTGAGACCAACTTCAATATCCTTAAAACCAATAAAACCACCTAAATTCTCATCAAATCCACCTACTTCAAGCATATACTTTCTATGAACCGATGTATTCTGGGACACGAAAAGTCCAAAAAAGATTGCATTCGGAAAGTAAAACCTGAAACTAAACCAGCCTGGATGCTTTACGTGATGCACCATTCCCTGAAGGATTATTTTATCGTGCCTTTTGTGTATCTTTATATGATCCTCCACAAATCGAGGATGGGCAAGGACATCAGAATCCGTAAATATTATTATATCTCCCTTAGCCTCCTTTATCCCAATATTCCTCGCAACATATGGACCACTTTGATGTTTTAGCTTTATATACCTTAATTTTGATTTTCTTGCCCCGCACCAAGCCTGGCTTTTGTGTGGGGTGAAATCCTTGATTTTTGATATTATCTTATCGGTTCCATCTGTTGAGGCATCATCTATTAGAATGATTTCATAGTTGTCAATGGTTTGATTTAATAGATAGACAAGGGAGTATTCGAGAAGCTCCCCCCTATTGTGCGATGGCATTATTACAGATGCATCAAGCATGAGAACTACAAGACAATAGACAAAAGACCACCACGTAAAGTCGCTTTGCTCCAACGGGGCAAGCAGACATAAGACATTGGTTATCAGTCATCAGTTATCAGTAATCGGTCATCAATCAACATTCAACATTAAACATAAAACATTTAACATTTCAACACATTTAACATTCAATATTTCTTCTATCGCGACTGGGAAGTCGCTCCTACCAATCGCAACGAGGACGTTGCTCCTATCTCTTTTATCTTTTTACATTCCAAATTAATCATTTAACATGTAATATTCAACATTTAACATTAAACATTTAACATTCCACATTATGCCCTACTATTCGTTCAGCGATTTTCCTTGCCCCTCCTTCAGGTCCCATCCTCTCCATCCCAATTTTACCCATCTCCTCCCTGAGTTTTGGATTTGAGAGTAGTTCAATAGTCTCATTTACTACTCCATCTGGGTAATCTTTAACAAACTTCAGACAACCACCGAGTAATCTCTCCTGTCCTCTTAACCTATTGGGTGTCGTCTGAGGACCTGTTCCAACAAAGGAAATTATAGGAATACCAAAGGATGCTGTCTGTTCAGATGCTGTACCGGAAAGGCTCATTACAAGCGTCGATGAGGTCACAATATCAACAAAGGCATTCGTTACAAAGTCTATATGTTTTTCAAGACCATATAGATTTTCTCGCAATTTCTCTTTATTTATTGTACTTGATACTGCAACTGCGTAATGTAGGTTAGATTGTTTTAAAGACAATCTCTTTAAAATAATGCCAATTTTTATCATATTCTGATATGCTTCTCTTCTGGAACCTGGAAGAATACCTATTAAGGTCTTGTTTTCTGGAGGATTGTATACATTTTCTCTTTCGAGCTCATCAACCATAGGATTACCAAGAAATACTGCCTTAAGACCAAGATGTTTTAGATTCTCTGCAGTGAATTCATCATGTGTAAAAATCTCTTCCGCAAATCTTCTCATTATAAATCTTTCTATTTTTAAATGAGGTGAAAAGTAATCAGATTTACAGGGAGCAAGAAACCATATCTTTTTTCTGAATGCAATCCAGGCTAAAATTAATAATGGGATGTCGCCTACTACAATCACATCATCTATATTATGTCTTATTTTGCGAAGTTTTGTGACATAAGAGAACGGAACTGTTGAACTCATAATCAGATCACTTATAAAACTATATAGACTCTTTAGAAAAAAACCTCCTGATGGTGGAGGAGGATTTCCTGTTACTACTTTTATATCACGCTTTTTATATTCTTCGCCAAACGAGATGAGTGGAGCACCTATAACATTTGCATCTGGACAAATTTTCTTAATTTCTTTACCGATTATAGCACCAGACCTGTCTTCACCATAAGAATTACTTAATATGACGATATTCATATCTCGCTCTCTTAGCCTATGTAAACCATAAAAATTACTTGCTACTAAGGCACCAAGACACAAAGAATATCAATTTTTTCTTGTTAATAAAAAACACGAAAGAAAATACGACTCAATTACTCAAAAAATCTTTTAAATCAGCTTAATCCGATGAAAATAGTCTTTTAATCCGATGATAGATTATAACATAAAAAGCCATTAAAGTCAAGGAGATTCTTATGTCCCGCAAATAATAAAGTATAATCAATCTTCTTAGTTATTTTTTGCTGTGATGGAACAGTGTTGTGATTTTTTCTTGACTTCTGCCACTTTTAGTATTATAATCTGATAGAGGTAAGTGAAATGATTAATGATATAATAAAAATAACTATAGAACAAAATGATGGGATCGCAGTTACTCTTCCTTATAATCCGGTTTATATTGAAAAACTTAAAGGAATAAAGGGGCACAGATAGAATACAGAACAGAAATACTGGGTATTCCCTCATTCTAAGGCTATTATAAAAAGTCTCCTTGATATCTTTAAGGGTGAGAATGCTTGGATACCTGCCTACCGCAGGCAGGGACCCTTCTTTGAAACGAGTTGTAGGGCAAACCTTTACAGGGATTGCAGAAAGTCACAAAAATGGTAGTCGAAAGCTTCAGCTTGCGCACATAACTCTATTTGAGAATTTATGAAAATAGATGGTGTCCCTATCTGCCAACAGGCAGGTAAGAGTTCAAAAACCACTGAAATTTACCCCGCACAATGGAATTGTGCGAGGGTTTATACGCATGTAAGTAAGAGAGATTTGGGTAAAATAGTAAGCCCATTAGATAAGATTGAGGAAGGAAGTGGCATTGGAAAATCTTAACACATGTAGGAGGTATATACCTGCCTACCGGCAGGCAGGCGACACTATGTCAGATATACCTCTATTTTGGTAGTATATACGAACCTATTTCGTATATAAACAAGTTAGGCGAAAGGCTACGCATTAATAATATGAAAAGTTTAAATTTTTGAAAAAGTATGCTTATAAGAAGGAAAAGGTTATGTTAAATTTATGAATAAGAATTGTTCTTTGGGATGATTAGAAAAGCATTTTAAGACGACTTTTGGAGGTTTTATCTTTAGAACGGTAAGGCAGAGAATTTATAAAGAAAGTTTACTCTACTGTCCTGCTCTTATAAGCCTACATAGAGTTGTGACGGCTCTCTATAGTGGGGGTTTTTTCTCAGGAGGTAGGACGGTGGGGCAACTAAAAGCTTATGACCCACTGGTAAAAGAGAGAAAAACCAAACCCAAGTCGTCATAGGATAGGGGGGGTAAAAGTAACTCCTAGTAATCTATAGAGTTAAGTTGATTTTAGGATAAGATATTTAACACAACATTTTTTAAAAAGGGGAATTTATGAAAAAAATTATAATGCTATTTCTTATTATTTCTCTAAGTGGTTTAGGATTCATAATATCATCATGTACAAAATTAACAGAACCGGAAGATGAAACATTAAGCTTTTCATTTCCACTACTGAACAAGAAACACGACCTTTATTACCACCTCAATCATAATGCCAGGTCGATTGAGCTGTTGTTTAATGAAGATATAGATCAATCTACTGTTAATGGAAGTATCGGATTATCCGATAAAAACGGTTCTTTAAATTCTCAATTTGATATCGGATTTTATGGAAAGCTCTTAACTTTAAAATTTCACCAGGATTTTTCTCTTAATGATGGTTGGAAGTATTTACTAACCATTACCAAAGACTTGAAATATGTAAATGGAATGAATTTGAAAAATGATATAACCGTGGAATTGAGAACAACCGGAGAACCAATACATGTAACGGATTCGACAAAAACAATAAAGGGCACGATTCAAAGGAATTCAATTGTTTGCATTAGCGATGTTCATATGGGTGATTCACGGGCTACAACAGAAAATTACTGCGAATTTAAAGATAATGCCGAGGCTTTAGAGAATTTTCTGGATTTTATCTTAATTAGTCCTAAGGTTAAGCAGCTTGTACTCTGTGGAGATTTATTGGATGAATGGATGGTTCCGTATGATGTTGCACCTTTTAATTCTTTAGTTGGAATTCACAATTCTGAAGATTATTTCCAGGCAATAGCTAATAATCCGGTAAATTTTCAGATCTTCGATAAATTCAGGGATATCGCTAATCACCCTAATATTGAACTGGTCTATATTCCGGGAAATCATGACATGCTTGTAACTCAAGATATAATAGAAAAAATAATACCGGGTATCATCTGGGAGGGTAATGTTGCTGGTTTGGGAATATATTCACCCTTGTATGATATCATCATGGAACATGGACACCGCTATGATTTGTTCAATTGTCCTCAACCTCTGGTCAATAACGGACATATGATTCCTCCCGGATATTTTATAACTCGCTTATATGCCAAAGGTTTGGCATCTCAAAATAGTTATATACTAGTTGATTATATCCCCACAAAAGGTTCATTTGAATTCTTTACTGCCTGGAATATAGCTTTTCTTTACATATTATCTGAATTCAATATGGATTGTCCCGATATGAATTCACCTAATGTCAAAATGACCGGAATAGATGATTATTACGATAATTTTTCTTTCAATGGTGCTTATGATATGTATGCTGCAAATATTGAAGATCTTTGGCAACAAACTCAAAATGTAAATCAGGTTCCTGTTCCAATCGATGTTCTAACCGGCATCTGGAATGGTATTGACCTTTCCGGGGCACCAATCACAGAATACATGATAAATCCATCCACAAGCCAATATAAAATTATTATTTTTGGTCATTCTCATTACCCTCATCTTATGGTGTATCCTCCAGGGAAAAACTATACAAGCATATATGCAAATTCCGGTTCCTGGGTTGATCCGGAATATAGTAAGTATAATGTTAGAACCTTTGTAGTATTAAATCCAGGAGAATGGACCGGATCGGAAATCGATGTGATTATGCTTTATAAATATGATCCTGATGGTTTGGGATATGCACCTGTCCTTATTACTGAAGAGAGCATAGATATAGACTAGATTTAATTATTCTCCAATTTCTGTTGCTCGTTTCAACGCTCTCTACTCGTTCCAAACGCTCCTGCGTTGGAATGAGATGTAAAGTGTAGTTTGAAGTTGGGAATAATTTATCTCAACTACGGATACACTCCTATAATGTTACGAATTCAGAAAATCTTTTTCTTTGCACAAATCTACCTATCGCCTGCCTGCCGGTAGGCAGGGCAGACAGGTAACAGACAGGACTCCTACAATCTGCAACCCTCCTTTCTGTTTTTACGTTGACAAATCAAGAATTTTGCTATATAATTATATATCACAAATTGATTTCATGTCCTACCTGACTGTAGGCAGGCAAGAGATTACTTGATGCCTTTCCTGCCTGTCGGCAGACAGGTAATTATTATCACAGCATAAAAGGTTCGTGCCTTGCGGCACCCACCCAAACCCAGCGGCAATTTGTGTTGGAGGCTGAGCTTCTTTTATGCTGGAGACGTTAGGCGACATTGTGGCAATAGCTAGGCTGTTTGATTGGGAAGACAATATGACAACAAAATGGAAAAGCTTGCTTGCGTTGCTTCCTACATGTCTCGTAGTGCTTGGATTGCATGTGTTCAAGAATGCAGTCTTGACTTTGCTCTTGTACCACGTTCTAATTGTCGCGACTTTAGGCTTTTCCCGGAAGGTCTCGACGTGTAGAGGAATCTGGAAGGGCTGGAGCACTCCATATGGGCTCAATCTTATTATCGTGGCATCCTCTGTTGGGCTCCTTTTATATGTCCTCCAGCCGGTAATCCTGAAAGATGGGCTGGACTTCAGACAGGCCTTGTTGGGTCTGGGCCTAGGTGATCATAACTGGCTTCCTTTCGCCCTGTATTTCTCCATTGTGCATCCTGTTCTCGAAGAGATGTTTTGGAGAGTATGTCTTGACCTAGAGCGACCTGTTCCCTTGGCTGATGATATTTGCTTCGCCTTGTACCATGTATTTGTTTTATCATTCTTTGTAAGAGCTTACTGGCTTGCCATAATATTCTGTATGCTCGTGGCCACTTCATATGTATTGAAAGCCGTCTACAAGCGGTGTAATGGCTTGCTAGTTCCAGCTTTGTCGCACGCAACGACCGACGTCAGCATCGCCATTGCAGCGTCGATGATGCGGAGAGTATAGACTTAGCCAAGAGAAAAGAGCGGCACAACGTCGTATAACACATATCTACCTATCCGCAGACAGATTAATGGAGCACTATTGCATAGTGCTACCATTAAAGGCGATTTGTCTCTCCAAACAGACGGAGGGCAGGTGAATTATTTATTAAACATTAATATATAAAAGAGGAAATAAAATGAAAGATGATTGGAGAATATCAAATAGGGTTACACAAATACAAAAATCTGCAATCCACGAAATGACAAGGTTATCAAAAGAAGTGGAAGATGTGGCGTTTTTGTCCTGGGCGAAACCAACTGCCGATACGCCAGAACATATCAAAGAAGCTGCAATTTCCGCAGTAAAGAGCGGAATTGTAGGTGGATATTCTGAAAGTTCTGGTTTGTTAGAGTTACGGGAAAGGATCGTCGAGAAACTTAAAAGAGATAATTGTGTAAATGCCAATGTTTCCCAGATATTGGTCACTGTAGGTGCTATTGAAGGATTATTTGCTGCTGTAATGGCTTTGATTGACCCTGGTGATGAAGTTATTCTACCATCTCCCACATATTCTACCCATATTCGTCAGGTTATTATTGCTTCAGGGAAACCGGTCCTTGTTCCCACAATTGAAGAAGAAGGATTCATTTTGGATGTTGATGGCATTAAGAATGCAATAAATTCCAGGACAAAGGCTATTATGTATTGCTCTCCGAGTAATCCAACTGGCACTGTCTTTGCTGAGGACCAGCTTTGTCAATTGGCTGAAATCGCTTTAGAGAATAATTTAATGGTCATTACAGACGAAGCCTACGAATATTTTACTTATGATGGTCATAGGCATTTTAGTATAGCTTCAATTCCTAAAATGAGAAAGAATGTAGTTAGCTGTTATACATTTACGAAAACATATGCCATGACTGGTTGGCGGATTGGCTATTTACACGCAGTCGAAGAGTTAATCCCGCAAATTAATAAAGCACATATACCTCTTGCAATTTGTGCGCCAGTAGTTTCTCAATATGCTGCACTTGCTGCCTTGAAAGGCTCACAGGAATGTGTTGCAACATTCAGGAAGCACTACCTCTCTACTCGTAATCTAATGTGTGAGAGGCTTGACAGACTCAATTATGTTTTTGAATATAAAAAACCAGGTGGTTCTTATCTTATGTTTCCCAAAATCTTGTTAGAGGATGGAAAAGATTCAGCAACTTTTTGCAAGAAACTTTTGAAAGAAGCCAGAGTATCAACAACACCCGGGGTAGCTTTTGGACCAAAAGGTGAAGGGCATCTAAGGTTATCATTTTGTGTCTCTGAAGAGGAGATAAATAAAGCATTCGATAGAATGGAAGCTTATTTTAGGTAATTCTTTAATCAGTATGTGCCTTCGGTACTTTTTTCAAATCCTCTTTCGGAGAACTTCAGATACACTCGGATCTATAAAAAGGAATTTGTCCCTCTCTACCTATCGGTAGACAGGCGGTTCTCCCTTCCTGATTCGTGCTCTTTGACATACTTATTGAGATATTGACCGTAACAAACCACGGAGGTCTTTGAGGGTTAACCATGACCAGTAATCTATTCATTTTGATTTAACGGATATAGTTCAATATGGAGGTTAATACCGACTTCAAGGTCATATTTTTTATTCATAATACCTCCTCAAGTATGTTAGAAAAAAATCACTTTTGTGGAACTATTATAACACACACTATCAAAAAATTCAAAATATATCCGTTCATTTTTATAGTATAAACGTTAGGCGAAATTTTGCTTATTGTTTTCAATGTGATTTAACATGAGATTCGCAGTTAAAGACACCTTAACGGAAGAAGAAATCCACAAAGGTCTTAGAGCGGTTATCAAAGATGGTTTAACCACTCAAATGATGGTAACACTGACGGGAGGTGTGTTCCTGGTCGCCTTTGCGTTGAAGCTTGGGGCTTCTAACCTGATGATTGGACTTCTGGCTGCTATCCCTCCGTTAGCACAGTTGATTCAGATTCCTTCGATTTATTTGGTTGAGAAAATACGAAATAGGCGAGTAATTAATGTGTATGCAACTGCTTCAAGCAGGATATTCTGGTTGGTAATTGCCTTAATTCCATTCCTATTCTCTATTGAGGCAGGATTGGCCTTTCTCATTGTAGCGCTATTGCTACATACAGCCTTCGCTGCGGTGGGAGGTTGCAGTTGGAACTCCTGGATGCGTGACCTCGTGCCAGAAGACCGATTGGGTGCATTTTTCTCGAAACGGATGAGCTTAGCTATGGCATTGGGTATCCCTCTTAGCCTGGCTGCGGGATTTTATATTGATTACTGGAAAAAGCTATTTCCAGATTATGAGTTATACGGCTATTCAATTCTTTTTTTCTTGGGATTCCTTGCAGGTATGCTTGGCGTTTACTTCATATCCACCATACCAGAGCCTCGTATGGCGCCCGTAGAGAGAAAAAGAAATATTTTCAAGTTGATTTTACAGCCATTTAAGGAGGCTAACTTCAAAAGCCTTCTTATGTTTTCAGGTTCATGGAGTTTCGCAGTCAATTTAGCTGCTCCATTTTTTACCGTTTACATGCTTAAAAGATTACAATTGGACATGTCGTTTATTATTGGTCTCTTGGTATTGAGTCAACTGACAAGTCTCGCATTTTTACGAATCTGGGGTAAATTCACAGACCGTTTCAGTAACAAATCGGTACTTGGCGTAAGCGGCCCTTTATTCATGCTGTGCATCCTCGCATGGACTTTTACAACCATGCCTGAGAAGCATATATTAACTATTCCGTTATTAATAGCCATACACATCTTTATGGGCGTTTCGATAGCGGGAGTGACCCTGGCTTCGGGGAACATCGGGCTTAAACTTGCACCAAAGGGGCAGGCAACCGCATATTTAGCCGCAAATAGTCTTGTTAATTCCTTAGCAGCAGGTATTGCACCAGTTTTAGGTGGTAAGTTTGCCGACTTCTTTGCAGGGCGTGAACTTGCCTGGGCGCTAAAATATACAAGTCCAACAGGAGAACTGCTTATTCCAACATTGAACTTCCAACAGTGGGATTTCTTCTTCTTCCTCGCATTCTTAATAGGTTTGTATTCTATTCACCGATTGGCTATGGTAAAAGAGGTTGGGGAGGTTGAAAGGAAAATTGTTATCCGTGAACTTATTTCAGAGGTAAAAAGACCAATAAGAAATTTCTCCACTGCTGGCGGACTACGCCATATGACCCAATTTCCTTTTTTAGTCGTTAGAACAACCTTCAATAGGCGAAAGGGAGAGAAACACAAGAAAATATGATTCAATCTTTTAATAGAACAGGCAAAACTTCGCCTAACACACATATCTACCTATCGGCAGACAGGTTAATGGAGCACTATTGCATAGTGCTACCGTTAAAGGCGATTTGTCCCTCTCTACCTATCGATAGACAGGCAAACAGACTGAGGGCAGGCCTACCTGACGCCTGCCTGCCGGTAGGCAGGGTAGACACGCAAGAGATTACTTTGACGCCTTTCCTGCCTGTCGGCAGACAGGTAATTATTATCAGCGCAAACGTTATCTACCATTCCAAGCAAAGCAACATAAAATGAGGGGTTTTAGGTTTATGAAAAGCTTATTTCTAATAACACTCACATTGAGTATCTTTTTATCCTCTTCTTGTATAAATAAAACCAATACAGATATTTCTGAAATAGAAATATCATATAAAGTTGTTCCTATTGTTGACCGAGAATACTTCCCGGTCGCTAAAAAATTAATTCAAGAAGCTGAAAAATCTGTGTCTATCAGTATGTTTGTAGTAAAAAGCGGAATGAAAGTGGATACTTTAATTAAAGAACTTGAAAATGCAGCTGAGCGCGGCGTAAAAGTAAAAATATTGCTTGAAGATAATATAGAGGAAAATCAGTTTATGATTAATTCTCTAAATGGTATAAAGAATATAGATATAAAATTTGATTCTCCACAAAAGACAACACACAATAAAATAATTATTATTGATGAAAATATTATTTTAATTGGCTCAACAAACTGGACCGAATCCTCATTGAGTTATGCCAATGAAGCAAATGTGATTATTAACGACAAGGAAATCGCTGAATATTTTCAAGAATATTTTAACTTTTTATGGAAAGATTCTTCAAAAGACATTTCTTCATTTAAAAATTTTCAAGGTGAGATAATGCCTATTATTGATAGGCAATATTTTGATACTGTTAACGGAATGATGAGAAAGGCTACTAAAAGGATATTTGTAATGGTTTATGGATTTAAATTAACATGGAGCGAGGAGAGTAAAGGGGATATGTTAGCAGATGAAATTGTAAAGGCAAAGAAACGAGGAGTTAAAACAAAGGTATTATTAGAGAAAAGTGGCTTTAATGAATGGTTAAATAGAATGAATAGTGAAACAATAGAATATTTTAAGGAAAATGATGTTGAAGCCAGATTTGATAATGAAAATATTATTACTCATTCAAAGGTCGTTATTATTGATGATGTAGTTATTTTAGGTGCAACAAATTGGTCTTATAGCGGACTTGAAAAATGGCATAATACTGATATTTTAATAAAAGAAAAGGGAATTGTAGAGTTTTTTTTGAATTATTTTGAAGAAAAATTTAGCAAAGGCATATAACTTGTGATATAAGTTCGGCTTCGCCCACCTTTCGAGAAATACTTCACATTTTGTATATCACTATCCATTATATGAGATTTGTATATTGCGTTACTGTAGTTTTTTTCTTGACAAAGGCGCAAATTTGTGTTACAATAAAGATGGCAAAAAAATCATTTGTATAAAGGAATTGCTATAATAAAAAACATGACGTATTACCAAGGTAATGCACTCCAGAATGATAAAAGATTAGTAAGTAAATTTTTCAGACATTGGGAGATTATATGGCAAGGAGTAAGTCGAAACAGAAAAGGAAGAGAACGAAAGTAAAAGTTAAGCATAAGAGGAAAAAAGAAAGGGAAAAAGAAATAAAAAAGGGAAAATAATTTCAGATTTGGGTTTGATTCGGGGGCGAAAGGATTCGACGGGGTTCTTTGGAATGAGGATTGCATGTCGGGATGCCATAATCCCGTAAAAAGGTGGCAAAACATAAATGGCGAATATGCCTATTCAATGGCTGCTTAATGCAGTCACGTCCTCCCTATAAACCCTGCTCCTGGTTTTTGGGAAGGGCGTGGACAAAGGGAGCTGGTTTACCTTACTTGCTCAGGTAAGGTAGATGAGATATTTTGAGCTCTGACAGAAACAACTCAGTTACAGAAGGTGTTTCTGTTGAGCAAAAAACTGTAACTAAACATGTAGACATCCTCATAGCCAGTTCTTCGGACGCGGGTTCGATTCCCGCCGCCTCCACCAAAATTTTTATCATTCGTTTTTTATTAACCTCATGATACTTATCTGAAAATTTAGAAGACCCCTATCGAGAAATGGTTTATCCTACCATCAACACCTCACTTCACTTACTCCTGAATTTTAATACATTACATTTTATTTCTCTTATATGAACTTTTATAAATTTTTCTTTCCAAAATACAATAATAGATCGATGATAATATTCAAAAATGAGATTGCTTCGCTATCCGTCAATCCGTCGCACTTCTTGACGGACGACGGACTCGCAATTACAAATACCTTGAGTTTGATTTTCACGATGCGTTACCAAGGTAATGCACTCCAAAGACTTCAACAAACTATATGGTAGGGATAGTTTTAACTCTACAAAATATTCAGCACGAATTCCTATAGTATCAAATGACACTTGGTTCAATTTTAGCTGATTTATTCAGAGGGGTATTAAATCGTAGGGCAAGGCTTAAGCCTTGCAAAAGCAAACCTAAAGGTTTGCCCTACATTGATAAGCAAAAGCAAACCTAAAGGTTTGCCCTACATTAATTGGTTAATCAAGGCTTCCTAACCGCCCTGACAATTCTGCTTGCCAGCAGGTACTAAGCAAGTCATCATTGCTACCTGTAACATAATAATCATGTACCTCCTGTGCTCAAATGATACTATTTTAATTCGTGCCTACATGTCTTGAAATAGATTAAGGAGTTTTTTAATATTAGTATTAAAGAGAATATAGAAAGAATCAGAGATAGGGTAATTCAATCAGCGAAAAAAGTTGGAAGAGATATAGACTCAATAATTTTGATTGCGGCTACAAAGTATGTAGGAAACGATGAAATAGATGATTGTATTGATGCTGGTATTAAGGTTATAGGTGGGAATAGGGTGCAGGACGCTGAACAGAAAAAAGCTTTAGTAAAAAAAGATGTAGAATGGCATATGATAGGACATCTACAAACTAACAAGGTTAACAAGTCACTAAAAATCTTCTCAATGATTCAATCAATTGATAGTCTACACGTTTCAGAATTATATATTAAAATTACATATTAAAATTCAAAGATTTACACCTAATATCAAAGAAATAAGACCACAGATACCGTTCACTACGAAGATTTATCCCGTTGAATGCGACTTGCCCTGTGGAAGCAGAACTATTCAACAGGGTAGCTATTCTATCGGGACACAAAGAACACAGAGGGCACAAAGTATTTAGTAATTTTTAGTGTATTCCGTGTATTTCCTGCCTACCGGCAGGCAGGCGTGGGCTAAAAGAGATGAAATACGAACTTTATATAGCGAAGAGACATCTTAGATCCCGTGGGGGTCTTTTTAAGAGATTCATCACCTGGATATCTATTACTGGTATCTGCATAGGCGTTGCAACCCTTGTAATAGTTATGTCAGTGATGAATGGATTACACATAGACATTAGGGATAAGATACTCAAGGCAACACCCGATATTATGGTGTTGCAATTCCATGGTGAACCCATAGAGGAGTACAGTACACTCCAGTCAAAAATAGAAAAAATCTCAGGTGTTGTTAAGGCATCACCCTATATATTTATAAAAACAATTATAAGAGGTAGGGATAATAAAGTCGATGGAATTATGGTCAGAGGGGAACTTGAAATTCCAGAGGTAAAAGACAATATTATATGGGGGGAATATAACATAGAAGAAAATGGAGTAGTTTTGGGTAAGAATCTTGCAGATATCCTTCATGTTTTTATAAAGGATACAGTAACCCTCTATGGATTTCCATATGGTAAAAGTCCGAGCTTACTTAAAATAAGTTCTAAGAATCTAATAGTCAGAGGAATATTCGATATAGGTCTCTACGATTTCAATTCCTCTCTTGCATATACAAGTCTACCTTTACTTCAGGATTTTCTATCCCTGGGAGACAGGATCACTGGTATTGAGGTAAAGGTGGATGAAATTGATAATGCTGATAGGATAGCAGAAAATATTGAAGATAGTTTAGAGTATCCATACTATGCAACCAGCTGGAAGGAACTGAATACCAATCTTTTTGCAGCACTCTCACTTGAGAAATTTACCATGTTTATACTCCTTATACTTGTTATTATAGTTGCAGCCTTTAACATAATTGCAACATTACTAATGACAGTGATTGGCAAGACAAGAGAGATAGGAATACTCCTTTCTATAGGTGCTTCTGCATCATCCATAAGAAAGATATTCATATTCCAGGGACTTATTATGGGAGTTATTGGAACTGTTATGGGGATTGTAATTGGATGGTTTGCTTGCGTCTTGCTTGCAAGGTATCAGTTTATAAAAATTCCAGCAGATATCTATAACATTAGTGCTCTGCCTGTTGATATGCAATTTTTTGACTTTTTTATTGTGTCAATCGCTGCTATTGGCATTTCCCTTCTTGCGAGTCTCTATCCAGCATGGAGAGCATCCAGACTTGAGCCGGTAGAGGCAATAAGATATGAATAAAAAAGGGGACGCAAAAAAGTAGCCTGTCCCCTTTTTTATTTTGTCCATTTCTGCAAAGAAAAGTTGTCTTTTCTATCCCTTGTCCTTACCACAAGATGTCTTGTCCCCTGTTTCAGAATTATCTCAAATCTCTCCTCCATTTGATCAAATATTCCATCTACAGGATATATAGAAGCGAATTCAGAGGCATTTTCTGAGTATTCAAGTGATGCTATCTCACTCATATTGTCATTGACAATTACAATAGCCTTATCTCCCTTAATTTCTATCCTTATAAGTGGAGGAGTATTATCCATTCTGTATAAATCAGAAACCTTAAAAGAGGTTAGGGTATATTCAGGTGGATTCGATGGAGCATCAGAGACTACAACCTTGAATTGATAAACTCCATCAGGAAATGCATCCCTCTCAACACTGATTATAGAATCCGTGGTTTCCCTCTGTAACAAAACCCACTCCCCTCCTATCTCTCTATAGTAAATGTCAAATGAGACTTCATCACCATCAGGATCAAGACCAGAGTATAACAATCCACCACATTCAAATTCGAGTTCTAAAAACTCTATAAAGGGCTTCTGGTTAAGTGGCAAATATGCAACCTGAGTCGTTTTCAAATATGATGAGCTATTACTTATTTTTGCCTTCCATCTTATAAATCGATTAGGTGAGGAGCTAATTTTTCCATCTTTAGATAATTCTTTCCAATCCTCCCAGGTAACATCCGGGTTTTCAGTATTACCAGACCTTGTCTGGAATGATATCTCACCCTTTCCTTCATAAGATAGCCTCCCCCATTTACTTACTCCTTCAGCGTCATAAGAATAGGATTCAATCACGCCCTCTTGTAATCTTCTATCCTTCAAACAGTATAAGCTTGCCAATTTTGATAATCCAAAATATCCATTACTGCCTACTGATGATACTTCAGTTGGAAATTCATATATTATATCATATTTTCCATCCTGGTGTATCCGGTAGATTCGTCTGTCAGAAGCACATAAAATCATATCCTTATAGTCTAAAATTCCCTTTGATACACCCGGGATTTCAACGACCTCCTCTGAAAGACCATCTTCTCTTATTTTCTTTATTACTGATATGGTATCAAGGCAATGTATAAAATGAAGGATATTATCTATCTTGATTACTCCTGAGATTTCACCGATACTACCATCGTACAAACCTCTTGGTTTTTCATCTTGAGAAATTACAAATAATAATCCACCATCACCTGTTCCCACATAAATATCACCATCTATCTGTTGAAGCAGTGAGGCATTAGCCCTACCTGTCTTGAGAAGTGTATCAACATCCCCATCCTTTATGTTAAGTACTAGCCCATTTCCACCTGTACCGCAAACTATCTGACCATTAGAATTTATAGATAAATCCCATATAAATTCCTCATCTGAATCAAGTATCTCCTCCCCCCTACCTTCTCTGTCAATCTTGAAGATTTTCCCTCCAGGAGATGTACCAGCATAAATATATCCTCCATACTCTGCAAGTGTGATAATATTTTCATCTTTAGAGTCAAAAAATAACTCACCTTTACCTTTATGAATTTTATATATCTTACCTCTATCTCCAGTTGCAATGTATATATCTGTTTCAGTGGAAAGAATATCCCACAGAAACATATCCTGTGTCTTGAATATAGAATCTACATCATATGATAGAACGACCTCACCATCTTTTGATATCCCCACACCATGAAATTCACATTCAGAAAACTCTCTTTCCTCCCAATAGGATGTGGTTACACCTAACAAAACTATTATAATGTAAAGCATAATTCCCCTATAGACATATTAAATATTAAAAATCAAAATTGTCACCGCCGATGAGACCAATTTAAGTTTTGGCATTTTGGCTTTACGCATTTATTAGGAATTCGTCATTAGAAATTAGACATTGATCTTTTACCTTTAGTGTCCTCCGTGTTCTTCGTGGGCTACAAGATCTCCGGATGTTAATATCCTTTTTCAGCAAGATATGCCCTTAGTGAATCTCTCCAGTGAGGCATATTATTCAATCCCAGAGTTTTAAGCTTGCTATTTTCAAGCACAGAATACTTTGGTCGTTTTACATTTGTTTGCAACTTACTGGAGTTTATTGGTACCAAATTCACATCAAAACCCACTTCACAAAAAATTGCCTTTGCAAAATCATACCACGAGCATTCTCCCTCATTTGTAACATGGTATATCCCATAATAATCAGTACTTACAAGCTCATATATCTGTTTAGCAAGATGAAGTGTATAGGTAGGAGTTAAAACCTCATCAGTTACTATATTAATACTATCTTTGTTTCTCAACTCGAGCATCTTATCCACAAAATTTGTGCCCTTGGAGATACATCTATGAATACCATAGAGTCCTGAGGTTCTAACTATAAAATATCTATCAAGGATATATCTCACATAGTACTCTCCTGCAAGTTTTGAGAGACCATAAGTATTTACTGGTGCAGTGGAATCATCTTCCAGGTAAGGTTTTTCCTTTTCTCCATCAAAAACATAATCAGTAGAAATATAGAGATGCAGGGACTTTATCTCACCTGTAACAATTGCCACATTTCTTGCTCCTATGGTGTTAACTCTTAATGCCTTCTCTGGTTGCCTTTCACATTGGGGAACATTTGAAAAGGCAGCTGTATTAATAACAAGATCAGGAGATGCGGAAGTGATAATCTCTTTTAGTTTATTGATATTAACAATATCAACGTCATTTTCACTTAGGGGAAGTATATCTTCCCCCTGAAATGCCCTTACCAAATCCGACCCTAACTGTCCTTCAGCTCCTATGATTACAACACGCATAATATACCTTAAAATTCAACCTTTGGGGCTTCTTCCTCAACCTCTTCTATTTCAAAGTATGGTAAGGCTACCTTACTAAACCACCCTGCAAGTATATTACCAGGAAAACGTTTAATTGTTGTATTATATATTCTCACTTTCTCATTATACCTCATTCTCTCAACTGCTATCCTGTTTTCAGTTCCCTCAAGTTGGTCCATAAGCTTCAGGAAGTTCTCGTTAGCCTTCAGGTTGGGATAGTTCTCAACAAGGGCAAGCAATCTCCCAAGAAACATACCAAGCTCATTCTCACCCCTCATCCTGTCTTGCGGTGGTAGGTTGCCAGCAAGTTTTGACCTTGCCTCTGCTATATTTATAAAAATCTCCTTTTCGTGTGTCATATACCCCTTAGCAGTCTCGACAAGGTTTGGTATGAGATCATATCTTCGTTTTAGCTGGCTTTCAACCTGAGCCCATTGGTTTTGTACTTCCTCTGCCATGCTTACAAAGCGGTTGTAGTATGATATTATGGTTACTACTGGAATTATAATAATTATTAGTACTACAATCACTATTAGCGGTATAAACTTGCGCATAAGACCTCCCTATTCAATTGTTCGCCCTTTTACTCCATCCAAGTTTCTTTCTAAGGATTTCAAAAAAGGATACATCAAGATTTATCAATTTTATTGTATGTTCCCCCTTATTTACTTCTATTGGGATTTTATCGTTTACGGTTAATTTAACCTGACCATCGCAACATACGACGGATTTTCCATTTGTTGTGATTATTCTAATGTTGCTCCCGGAGGAGATAATAAGTGGTCTCATAGAAAGGGTATGAGCACATATAGGAGTCAATATAATCTCGTCTAATAGGGGGTAAACTATGGGTCCACCTGCAGACAGAGAATATGCTGTACTTCCAGTAGGTGTTGAAATTATCAAACCATCCGATGATATATCGGATAGACACTCATCATTAACCGATACTTCAAGTTCTATCATTCTTCCAACCTCATTGCTGGAGACAACAACATCATTAAGAGCGAATAAGACCTTATCTTCTATTTTTGTTTTTAAACTTATACGTTCCTCAATTTCATAATTATTTTCAAGAACAAGCCTGAGAGCATTAAATACATCTTCTGAAGGTATATCTGTTAAGAACCCAAAACTTCCAAGGTTTATTCCAAGAATTGGGATGTCCCTTTCAGCTACAAACCTTGCAGCTCTTAGAAATGTTCCATCCCCACCCATTGCAAGTACAATATCTGCAGATAATATATCAGTTTCATCCACTACAGTCACACCTCTCTCTTTAAGCCAGGAGGTAACCTTCGGTACAAGAACCTTACTGGTTGGTTTGTTCATGTTCACAACTAATCCGAATCGCATATACAAACCCTCTCTTTTTTGTTGTAATCAAGCACCAATTCAACATTACTGAAATAACATTTAGCTATCTTTTCAACCCTCTTCCATTCACCATGTCCGATTTCAAATATAAGTGCACCTTTAGGTCTTAGATAAAATTGAGCCTTGGATAACAGCCTTCTAATAAACGCTAATCCATCCTTCCCACCATCAATACCTTCTATTGGCTCAAAGTTTCTTATTTCTGGTTCGAGTAATGCTATCTGATTAGTTGGAATATATGGTGGATTGGATATTATTAAATCTGCTTTTGGTAACCCATTATATGGTTTAAAAAGTGAACCTGATAGAAGCACTACTGTATCTTCAACACAAAGAAATTTCCTGTTTTTTCGTGCAACCCTTAGATCAGTTATATCAGAGGCATAAACTGATAAATAAGGAGCAAGTTTGGCCAGAGATAAGGCAATGGTTCCACATCCTGTTCCTATGTCATATACCACCTTTGACTTGTGTCTTGATATATAATCAATCGCTTTTAAAACGAGTAGCTCAGTCTCTGGTCGAGGTATAAAAACACTTTTATCCAGATAGAACTTATATTCAAGGAACCCACATTTACCAATTATATACTGGATGGGTTCTCTCTTGACTCTGCGACTAATCATCTCATTTATTCTTGTCATATGCGAGAAATTCATTTCATTTGTAGAGAAAAGATAAAGTTGGGTACTACCTGTACTGAGAATACTGGAAAGCATATACTTTGCTTCGAGGTCAGCATCCTCAATACCTTTCCTCCTTAGAGTTGATTCAATAAACCCTATAACCTTACCAACTGTCATAATATACTATGAATTTTCAAGCATCTCAGCTACTATTAGTTTATCTAATATTTCATCAATACCACCGTCAAGAATGGTATCTAATTTATAAAGAGTTAGATTTATTCTATGGTCAGTAATTCGGTTCTCTTTAAAGTTGTATGTCCTTATCTTCAGAGATCTATCTCCTGAACCAATTTGACTCTTTCTTTCTTCTCTTATCTTTTCCTTTTCCTCTCTTTTTTTTAGTTCATACAATCTTGCAAGTAAAATCTGCATGGCCCTCTTCCTATTCTTGTATTGTGAACGTTCATCCTGACATTCAACAGTTATACCTGTTGGAACATGTTGAAGTCTTACAGCAGTTGACAACTTATTCACGTTTTGTCCACCGTGCCCTGAAGCCCTGAAGAAATCCATTTTAATGTCTTTAGGGTCAATCTCAACATCCGTCTCTTTAGCCTCTGGCAGCACTGCAACCGTACAGGTCGAAGTATGTATTCTTCCTCCAGATTCTGTTACAGGGACCCTCTGTACCCTGTGTACCCCACTCTCAAATCTCAGTCTGGAGTATACACCATCACCCCTGATGAGTGTTATAATTTCCTTAAAACCCCCAATTTCAGTTTGCTTAACTACAATAGGTTCTATACTCCATTCCTGTTTTTCGGAATATTTGGAATACATTCTATATAGGTCTTTTGCAAAAAGGGATGCCTCTTCTCCACCTGCTCCAGCCCTTATTTCAAGAATTACATTCCTATTTGAATCAACATCATGCGGAGCAAGAATAGTTATCAGTTTTCTATTGAGAAACTGCATTCTCTCTCTTAATATTGGAATCTCCTCTTCAGCAAGTTTTACAAGTTCTTCGTCTCCGGATTCCATAAGGCTTTTTGTTTCTCTTTCATCCCTTTCTGTCTTTTCATATTCTTTTGCAAGTTTAATTACATTCTGCAATTCTTTCTTCTCCTTACTAAGATTTATTAGTTTCTCTCTATCATTAATAGTTAAGGGATCCTGGAGTAATTTTCCAATCTCTTCTAAACGATTCCTCATCTCCTCTATTCTTTCTTTTATAAAGCTTTCTATAACCATAATTTAATCAAACTATTACTAAGTAAAATAATGTATGATACATTTTGCATGGTAGTCGCCCCGCTTTGGCGGGACGCAGGCATAAAGCCTTCGACTACCCGTGCATTTCAAGAAGCTGGCATATGTTAGTTAACGAAGCACTATATATATTTATAATCTTCTCATTGAGTAAACAATCCTTGTTATTAAAGTAGCATATGTAGAAATTATTAAAAATATAAGAAACCATCCAAATATTTCTGGCCCAAACATGCTACCAATTATTAAGAATAATATTCTGAAAGTCCTGTCAGCCAGGCCAACCTTACATTCGATATTCAATCCCTCCGCTCTTGCCCTCGTATAACTGACCATTAAGGCTCCAAACATAAAAACAAAGGTTAGAGAGGCTAACAACTGATTGTATTTTATATAATATACCGCAATACCAAATAATGGTGCAAAATCTGAAATCCTGTCCAGGTTAGAATCGAGATATGCACCTCTCTTTGTAACTCGTTTTTCTCTCCTTGCAACCTCTCCATCAAGACTATCAAAAAGTCCACCAAAAATAACAAAAATTGCTCCTTTAAAGAATTCACCGTGTGAATAGAAAAATATTGAAGATACTGTAATTAATAATCCTAAAAAAGTCAATAGATCAGGAGAAACATTCTTTACTGCCAAAAATTCAGCTAATGGTGATAATACATTCCTACCTAAATCCTTAACTCTCTTGCCTAAACTCACCCTTCCTCCAGAATTATTACAATTTCGCCTCTTGGGAGATTATCCGAAAAGTATTCAATCATATCTTCGACTGTTCCCCTCTTTACCTCTTCATATTTCTTTGTCATTTCCCTGATTATAGCTATCTTTCTGTTACCAAGTACCTCCATTATATCTTCTAAGAACGGCAATAACCTATGCGGTGATTCATAAAATATTAAGGTACCTTTATAATTTGCTATCTCTTTTAACTTCTTTTTTCTTCTCCCTCTTCTTCTTGAGAGAAAGCCCTCAAATGAGAATCTATCCGTAGGAATTCCAGATATAATGAGCCCATTAACAAATGCAGAGGGGCCTGGAACAGCAGTTACATCAATTCCGTTACTTATCGCCTCTCTAACGAGATAAAATCCAGGGTCCTGAATACCTGGTGTACCTGAATCTGTAACAAGTGCTATAGTTTCCCCAGACTTTATCCTTGATATAATCTCTGGTGTACGGTTTTCTTTATTATGGTCATAATAAGATATCAGAGGTTTCTTTATGTTATACGCAGATAGCAATATTTTTGTTCTTCTTGTATCTTCAGAGGCAATAATGTCGACATTCTTTAAAACTTCAATAGCCCTAAATGTTATATCCTTTAGGTTACCTATAGGAGTTGATACGAGATAAAGAGCAGGTTGCATAAAGAATTTAGAAAAAAGGTCCTAAAATTAATTCTATTCTGATGTAGAACTTATCTGCTTAAATATAGATGTTATTCTTTCAATATATTGTTTAGTTGGTTTTATACCCCTTCTTTGCATAACCTTTCTTGCAGTTTCTAAAGCTTTATCTAATCTATGTAAAGAAAGATCGTTGTATGTACCCCGTGAGAAAGATTCTATATACCTACCAAATGTCCCACCACCATATAAGTTACAGAATATTCCTATTACACAACCAGTGGTAAGTAGTGTACCAATACCGGTCTTAGTATGTTCACCTATTATTGAACCAAATTTTAGAAGATTTGTATTTATCTTACCAGATGGTAAATCCACTTCTATTTTCTCGTAAGTATTTTTTAAATCAGAAGTTGTAGTAAGTGCTCCAAGATTTACCCATCTTCCTATATACGAGTGTCCTACAAATCCATCATGATGCTTATTTGAATAAGATAGAAATATGCTTTCCTCAACTTCTCCTCCTATTCTACATCCTTTTCCTATCGAACAACCTTCCCTGATTTTTGCACCATCAATTATTGCTCCCTGACCTATATACGAAGGACCATATATTACAGTAAGTGGACGTATTTGTGCACCCCTGTCTATATATATAGGTCCATTCTCTGTATTGAGATAGACTCCCTTGAATATCTTTGATTCATCATCAATAAAACAAAGCTCAATATCCCCATCTATTGAAATACCTTTAGTGTATCTTTGGTTATAATTTGTATGTTCAAAATCCCTTCGGATTATCTCTCTATTAATCCTTATTAAATCCCAAGGATATTTGAATAGGAATGCTTGCACCTGAGTTATCCTTGCTTTACTCGGTAATCTGCCATCCTTTGACCTGAATGAAACTATCTCATTGTTGCATGTAAATATTTCTTCATCACCCTCTACGGCTAACCTGTCATATAATATAGCCCTTCCATTTATATACAATCCTTTACCTCTTTTATTTCTATGCATCCTTGATACCGGAGTGACCTCGCTATAAATTTTCTTTACTCTCTCTATTACACTCCATAGCCCACACACAAGTTCAAAAACTGGATTTAGGTTAGTTAAGGGTAGAAGATTTTTCCATCCATCGTCTTCATATATATAAACTTTTGATTTCACCATAACTTCATAAAATTTGAAAACCATCCGTTACACCAATTCTCTACTTTACACTTTCTCTACTTCACCTATTGCTGATTACTGATAATATCTTTATACTCTATATTCTTCGTTATACGCATCTATGTCTGTTGTCTTTAGTCTGATGTCTTATGTCTTTTCCTATTAGTCATTGGTTATTTGTATTATACACCTAGTTTAATAATTTGTCAAGTTTTTTAGAAGAGATTTCTGAAAAAGTACAGAAATCAAGGTACTGTTGGTGTCTTTAGTGTATAAAAAATTAGGGATACTTTCAAAACGGAAAGTACCCCTTTATGCAGCGAATTTAAATTAGTAATAGGCACTTGGTTGTCATACATAAACAACTATCTATATTTTTTCTTGAAAATACCTCACAATGAAGACACCGAATCTCAATCTTCATCATCATTTCTATTTTCGATTGTTTCTATTACTTCAGTTGTTGTTTTAAGTATCTCTTTATCTGTCTCTTCTTCCTCTTTTTGAAGAATCTTACTCCTTCTTGTCAGCTTTATATTCTTATAAGAACTGAGTCCTGTACCCGCTGGAATTAAATTACCTACTATCACATTCTCTTTTATACCTCTGAGAGAATCGCTTTTCGCACTAAGACTGGCATCTGTTAATACCTTTGTTGTCTCCTGAAAAGAAGCTGCTGAGATAAAGGAATCAGTTGTTAATATTGCTCTTGTAATTCCAAGTAAAACCGGGTTGACTATTGCAGGTTTCAATCCCATTTTCTTTGTCTTCTCGTTTTCCTCAAACGCCTGCCATTTATCAACAATATATCCCTCGATAAAAGATGTATCTCCAGCATCTGCAACCTTTGTCTTTGACAACATCTGTCTAACTATAATGGATATATGTTTATCATCAATCTTCACACCCTGTAGCCTGTAAACCTCCTGTATCTGATTTAGAAGGTATTCCTGAACAGCATTTACACCCTTAACACGGAGTATATCGTGTGGATCAATTTCACCTTCACAGAGCTTATCTCCAGCTTTTACTTTTTGTCCGTTATAGACTATCATATGTTTAGAAACAGGAATGCGATAAGTAGGTTTCTCATGTTTACCTATAACCTTGGTTAGTCTACTTCCCTTCTCTACTCTTCCAAAGTCAATTACCCCATCTATTTCTGTCACAACAGCTATATTCTTTGGTCTTCGTGCCTCGAATAATTGGATAACCCTGGGGAGACCAAGTGTGATATCTCTTGTGCGTGAGATATCTCTTGGTAGTTTTGCAATAAGTCTTCCTTCATCTACTTCCTCATCATCCTTTACAAAGGTATAAGCACCAGTGGGTAATATATAACTCCAGGTACTCTTACCATCACTCATAATCGATACTTTTGGGTGTACACGTTTATGCTCCATTATAACTGGTTGTTTACTTCCTATTCGCTCATCATATTCAAGTCTAAACGTAAGATTCTCTATCATATTATTAAATTTAATCTTGCCTTTTTTTTCGGCGAGAATAACGAACGAATAAGGATCCCACTCGAATAATGTTTCTACTTTCATTACTACATCCTTATCCATAGCACTTAGAATCGCACCATATGGTACATTATATGTCATACTTTTACTTTTACCTTTAAGTATTAATTTTCCTGCTCTACTTAGATTTATAAACCTTTCTTTTTCAATTTCAACAATTCGCAATTCTTTATACTTAACATGTCCATCAAATGGAGCTTTCATAATAGATTCACTCGTTACCCTGGTCGCTGTACCACCAAGGTGGAAAGTTCTAAGTGTAAGCTGGGTGCCAGGTTCTCCTATGGACTGAGCAGCCATAACACCTACAGCCTCACCGATTTCAACTAATCTCCCTGTTGCTAAATTTCTACCATAACACTTCTGGCATAGTCCTCTTTTGGTCTCACAGGTTAATACAGATCTGATCGTTACAAACTCTATGCTGCATTCCTCAATCTCAAGAGCCTTGTCATCGGTAATTTCGTCACCAGCAAATATAATTACCTGTGATGTTATTGGATTCACTACATCCTCAAGTGCAAATCTACCTTTAATACGTTCTTGAAGAGGTTCTATTACATCCTCACCCTCTTTTATAGCAGCTACAACCCTTCCTCTAACTGCCCCACAGTCCTCTTCAGTTATTATAACATCCTGTGCAACATCAACAAGTTTCCGTGTAAGATAACCAGCTTGAGATGTTTTTAGAGCAGTATCTGTCAAGCCTTTTCTCGCCCCATGTGTTGACATAAAATATTCTACAACACTTAAACCTTCCTTCAGATTAGATCGTATAGGTGTTTCTATTGTCTCACCAGACCCTTTATGTCTCTGAGGTTTTACCATAAGACCTCGTAATCCGGTAATTTGTCTAACCTGATCAATATTTCCTCTTGCTCCAGATGTAACCATAGAGTAAAGAGGATTGAAACCTTCCCTATCTTTAGCAAGAGTATCAATTGAGGATTTCTCAATATCTGATACTGTCCTTGACCAGATATCCACAACTCGGTTGTATCTCTCAGCTTCGGTGATAATTCCAGCCTCTCTTGTTTTATTTACCTTTTTAACCTCCTCGGATGCCTTATTTATCAATTCTTCTTTATTCTTTGGAACAACCATGTCTTCAATACCTATTGTAGCACCAGAAATCGTCGCGTATTCAAAACCTAAATCCTTAACCCTATCGAGAAATTTAACAGCCTCATAGTTTCCCACCTTCGTTATTATCTTTTTTATAAGTTCTGATAAGAATTTCTTATCTACTAGTTTATTTACAAAATCAATATCCTCAGGCAATATCCTCGAAAACAACACCCTTCCTGGAGTAGTTGTAATAGTTTTATCTGGAAGACTATATCTTATCCTTGCATGTAGGTCACATTTACCAGCATTGAATGCATGTTCAACCTCAGAAGCATTGGCAAAAGACTTACCTTCACCTTTTACATTAATACGTTCTTTGGTTAAAAAGTATATACCCATAACGATATCCTGAGTGGGTGTAGTAACAGGATTACCATCCCTTGGAGAAAGAATATTGTTCGCTGCATTCATAAGTACAAGAGCCTCAGCCTGTGCATTGAATGAAATTGGGACATGAACTGCCATCTGATCACCATCAAAATCAGCATTAAATGGTATACAGACAAGTGGGTGCAGACTTATAGCCTTTCCATCAATCAACACTGGCATGAATGCCTGTACCGACAGTCGATGTAATGTAGGAGCACGATTTAGTAAAACAGGATGGTCTTGTATGACCTCTTCAAGTATATCCCATACCTCTTTCGCTCCTCGCTCAAGCAATCTTCGTGCACTTTTTATACTCTGTGCATAACCCTGTTCTGCTAATCGTCTTACTATAAAGGGTTTGAACAACTCAACTGCCATTACCCTGGGTATACCACACTGATAGATTTTGAGTTCTGGCCCCACCACAATGACAGACCGCCCAGAATAGTCTACTCTCTTACCAAGAAGGTTCTGACGAAATCTTCCCTGTTTACCCTTTAGTGAATCAGATAGAGATTTCAAAGGTCTTTGCCCTCTCCCGAGAACAGGACGTTTTCTCCTTGAGTTATCAAGAAGTGCATCTACAGCTTCCTGTAGCATTCTCTTTTCATTTCGTAGAATTATTTCAGGAGCTCTTGCAGCTATCATATTTTTTAGTCTATTATTTCTTGTTATAACCCTTCTATACAAATCATTCAAATCAGATGATGCATATCTTCCACCTTCCAGTGGAACAAGAGGACGCAAATCCGGAGGAACCACAGGAAGTGCTCTGATAAGCATCCACTCAGGGGATATATTCGAGGTACGCAATGCCTCAACAATTCGTAGTCTCTTTAAGATTGTCCTTCGTTTGTCTGGGCTACTTTCAACTTTCATTAGGGAACGAAGTGAGAGTGAAAGATCTTCTATATTAACAGCCTTGAGCAATTCGAGTATAGCATCTCCACCCATTAGAGCAACGAATTCCTCAGGTTGTTTCTCCTTTATCTTCTCATATTCACTTGTCGAAATAATATCCCCAACCTTGTAAGATGTTTTTCCTGGGGATATAACAGCGTAAGATTCATAGTATATAACCCTCTCAAGATTCAAGAGCGACATATCAAGCAGGACTCCTATTCGTGAAGGCGGAACTTTATAAAACCATATATGAACCACAGGTGTAGCAAGCACTATATGACCCATTCTTTCTCTTCGTACCTTCGATAGAGCAACTTCGACTCCGCACCTTTCACACACAACGCCCTTATTTTTTATTCCCTTATACTTACCACAATTACATTCATAATCTTTTACCGGACCAAAAATGCGTTCACAAAAAAGACCGTCTTTCTCTGGTTTCTGTGTGCGGTAATTTATAGTTTCTGGTTTAGTAACCTCACCAAATGACCAGGAAAGAATCGTTTCTGATGACGCAAGTTTTATCTTAACAGAATCAAAAGCAATCCCTTTACTCCTATTTAACATATCATTCCTCCTCTTTAGAGGATATAAACCAAAATATTTTACCTATTTTTTATCACAAGGTTGACTTCCATACAAAGACCTGAAAGTTCCTTTAATAAGACATTAAAAGATATTGGAAGTGTGGGTTCTGGCAAAGTCTCTCCTTTTACAAGTGCCTCATATAATTTTTTCCTACCTATTATATCATCAGATTTCACTGTAAGCATTTCCTGTAGAGTATACGCTGCACCATAAGATTCCAGAGCCCAAACTTCCATTTCTCCGAAACGCTGTCCCCCAAATTGTGCTTTTCCACCAAGTGGCTGCTGTGTAACTAAAGAATAAGAACCTATAGATCTTGCATGAACTTTATCTTCTACCATATGTGATAGCTTCATCATATATATATATCCAACAGTAATCCTATCTTCAAAATGTTTCCCTGTTCTGCCATCATACAAGACTGCCTTACCATCGCTAGGTAGATGAGCCTCTCTTAACATTTCTTCTATCTCTTCTATCTTGGCACCTTCAAAAACAGGGCATGCAAAAGTTGTATTGAGATATTTCGCAGCTAATCCAAGCTGTGTTTCAAGTATCTGTCCAACATTCATCCTGGAAGGAACTCCAAGAGGGTTTAGTATCATATCAATATGAGTACCATCCGATAGAAATGGCATATCTTCTATAGGTACTATTTTTGCAATGGTTCCTTTATTGCCATGTCTACCAGATAATTTATCACCAACCATTACACTTCGCTTCTGCCCGATATAGACTTTTATTACCTTCAGTACACCAGGAGGAAGACTATCACCCTCAGAAGCACTCTTAACAACGAGTTTATCTTGTATCTTTAACCTTTTAATAATCTCATCTTCTTCAGTACATAATTCTTTAAATTTTATATATAATTTTGAACCGATACTCCTTTTGGTTATATAAAGATTCTTCATAGCTTCGTATTTCAAGAGTGGCATTTTCTTATCTTTTTTAACAATAACCTTCCCTTTTTTATCTTTTATTGATACCAATGCCTTTTTCCCTTTCAGAAGACATATTTTCTTTTCATAAGATATTCTCCTTACCTCGGAGATTTTCTGTTTTGTTTTCTTTCGTATTATATCAATTCTCCTCTTTATTTCCTCTTTAGCTATCTTATCATTGGATTTTCTCGAGAGAATTATAATATCTGTTACAATACCAGTAACTCCAGGTGAAACCCTAAGTGAAGTATCCTTAACATCACGAGCTTTCTCACCAAAGATTGCCCTTATTAGTCTTTCTTCAGGCGTAAGCTCAACCTCTCCCTTTGGAGAAACTTTACCAACCAGAACATCGTCAGGTTCAACCCTTGCGCCTATTCTTATTACTCCGCTTTCATCAAGGTCCTTAACCGCCTGTTCAGAAACATTAGGAATTTCTCTCGTTATCTCTTCTGGACCTAATTTTGTATCTCTCACCTGTATCTCAAATTGCTGTATATGAAGTGAAGTAAATACATCTTCCTTTACCAACTTTTCCGATATAACTATTGCGTCTTCAAAATTATACCCAAGCCAGGGCATAAATCCAACAAGAATATTTTTGCCTAAAGCAAGTTCACCATCCTTTGTCGCAGCACCATCCACTATAACCTGTTTATCACTAACCTTATCACCAACTTTTGCTATCGGTATTTGATTTATACAGGTATCCTGATTTGTACGATGGAACTTTATAAGGTCATAAATATCGGGTTCTGAGGAAGTATTACTGGGTTCAATGACAACTCTACCAGCATCCACATATCTTACTATGCCACCTTTTATCGGGGTTATGACTGAAGCTGAATCCATGGCAACCTTCTCTTCCAATCCTGTACCAACCAAGGGTGGTTCAGGAAAGAGAAGAGGTACAGCCTGTCTTTGCATATTTGAACCCATAAGTGCTCTATTTGCATCATCATGCTCTAAGAAAGGTATAAGAGAAGCTGATACAGAAACTAACTGCTTGGGAGATATATCCATAAAATCAATTTCACTGACCGGTACTATTGGATAATCTTCTCCCTTTCTCGACAGAGCAACCCTCTCGATGAAATTACCATCCTTATCAAGAGGTGCATTCGCCTGAGCTATTATATAGGGATCCTCTTCATCCGCTGTAAGATGCTCAATCCTGTTTGTGACTCTACCTTTTAATACCTTTCTATATGGAGTTACAATAAAACCATACCGATCAACTTTAGCATAAGTAGAAAGGTAAGATATGATACCAATATTTGGTCCCTCAGGTGTTTCGATAGGACATATCCTTCCATAGTGAGAAAAATGTACATCCCGAACCTCAAGCCCGGCTGTGTCCCTTGTCAACCCACCTGGACCTAATCTTGTAATTCTTCGCAGGTGTGATATCTCAGCAAGTGGATTTGTTTGGTCCATAAATTGACATAACTGAGACACAAGAAAGAAACTCATAAGTACATTGGAAAATAATCTTGTGTTTATAAGATCAGTGGGCGTTAGTGTATCCCTGGAGTGAAGTAACATACGCTCCCTTGTCTGCCAGTTTACCCTTCCAAGTGCAATCTTAACCTGATCACTTAGAAGATCACCAACTCTCTTCAAGTACCTATTGCCAAGATGATCAACATCGTCAATAACACTTTTTCCCCACGAAAGATTAAGCATATTCTTAAGTATATCAATAATATCCTCAACCAGGAGAGTATTCCCTTTTCTTTTAATATTTAACTTCTTATTAATTTTATATCGACCAGTGTCCGATAAGTCATAATTACGACTGAAATAGTTGACTCTCAAATACGCTTCTGCAATCTCTGTACTACTTGGGGATGTACCTCTCAGTAAATAATATATTCTATGAAGTGCATCCTTTCTTGATGTAATCTTTTCATCTTTTTTTAATGTGGATAATATCATAGATAAATCCGTTGACTTAGGAATAAAAACCTTATCTGTACCAAAGGAAATAAGATTATCTAAAAGCTCCTGATTGAGCTGTGAACCTGCAAATGCAAGTGTAACACCTGAAGCTGTATCTACACAATCTCTACCAAGAATTTTTCCCAAAGCTTTCGAGATTGGTACCTCATCCATTTCATATAACACAGATAGTATCTCCTCATTCGACACATATCCAAGAGCCTTGAGAAGAGTGGTTACAGGAAAACGATGTCTTTTGTCAAGATTTACTGATAATACACCACTTGCATCGGTTGTAAATTCTATCCAAGAACCATGGTAAGGAATAATTTCACCCTTAAACATCCTCTTCCCTGTAGGATGAACCGACTCACTAAAATAAACACCTGGTGCACGTCTCAACTGATTAACTACAACTTTTTCTACTCCATTAACTATAAATGTTCCCCTCTCTGTAATAATAGGAAAATCACAAAGATATACATCCTGTTCTACAACATTCTTTGTATTAGCCTCATCATCGCGAGATATAAGTCTGAACGTAACATATAAGGAAGCTGAATATGTAGTACCCCTTTTAATTGCATCAAAATCCTTAAATTTTGGTTCTTTGATATTATACTTGATATATTCCAGTGAGAACCTATGATGGGGATCTTCAAGAGGGAATGCTTCTCTAAATATTGCCTCTAAACCTATGTTATCTCTCTTTTCAGGAGACGTTTCCATTTGAAGGAACTTCTTAAATGATGATAGTTGCACCTCAATCAAGTTTGGTAAGTCAAGTACATCTTTTATCTTACCAAATGACTTCCTCATAAAAAGACCTCCTAATTTTGTAAAAAGAAATTATTTGGAAAACATCATATATCGATTGAAGGATAAACAAAAATTTATTCCAACCCAATATAGGTTTCTTAAACCATGTTCTATTTTATTTCTATAGTTGCACCAGCCTCCTCAAGTTTCTTTTTTACAGCCTCTGCTTCCTCTTTTGTAACATTTTCTTTTATTACTTTTGGTGCTGCTTCTACAAGGTCTTTAGCTTCCTTTAATCCGAGTGCAGTAATCTCTCGTACCTCTTTTATCACCCTTATCTTTTTATCTCCATAGGAAGCAAGTATAACATCAAATTCAGTCTTCTCTTCCGCAGCTTTTTCTTCGGTAGGTTGGGTTGTTGCTCCTGGTGCAACACCTACAACTTGTGGGACGGCCTGAACACCAAATTTCTCCTCAATATCTTTTACAAGCTCCGAAAGTTCAATTACACTCATATCAGTGATAAGTTTCATCACCTTGTCTTTTGTAGATTCCTTTGCCTTTGCCATAATTTCTCCTTTCTTTTAGTTAAAAAAATATATGTAATAGTCTTCAATACTATAAAAATAGTGATATTTTTTAATTTAACACATAGTGGATAAAGACATAATCTCTAAGACTGTTTCTTGGACAGCTGAGTTAATACTCCAGTAATATTTTGTATAGGATAGCACAAAGTATTCCTGAGTCTTTGGAGGGGATTTGACAGCGCAAAAAGAAGTCTCTGTAAAAGCACCTCTCTTGAAGGTATAATGGCTAATTCTTTTATCTCTTCAGACGAGAAGAAACTACCATCAACAATACCACCTTTTATAACAACCTCCTTTTCTTTACTGAAATCTTTCAATATTTTTGATGGTAGAATTGGGTCTTCATATGAATATGATACAGCAGTGGGTCCTTCTAAAAATTTTAAGAGGTTTTTCAGATTTAATCTTTCCAAAGTCATTCGTGCAATTATATTCTTAATCACCTTAATTTTTATGTTTTGACTTCTCATCATACTTCTCAATTTTCTAAATTCTTGTGCATTCAATCCTGTAAAGTCCACTAAATAAATACCAGTAGCGTCTTTCAATTCTCCCATGAGAATTTCAACATTTCTTTGTTTTTCTTCCTTTTTCATATATTCCTCCAATTAATTAAGGAAGTCAATATACTCTATATTAAGCTAACTAGTTATCCTGATTCCTGGTCCCATAGTTGAAGATAGATACAATGACTTCATATAATTACCTTTTAAGTCTTTTGGTTTTGCTAATTTGACTCCATTAATTACTTCTTTTAAATTGGATATTAGTTTTTCATCAGAAAATGATACCTTCCCCACAGGTAGATGAATAACCCCTGTTTTATCCATTCTAAATTCTGCTCTTCCTTTTTTTATCTCAATTACAGCCTTCCCTACTTCATTAGTAACAGTTCCTGCCTTTGGGTTTGGCATCAATCCCCTTGGCCCAAGTATTTTACCAAGTTTTGCAACATCTTTCATTGCTGCTGGTGTAGCAACACAAGCATCAAATTCGAGCCATCCGCTTTGTACTTTCTCAATATATTCTTCATAGCCAACCCAATCTGCACCTGCATCAAGAGCCTCATTTTGCTTATCCTTTGTCAAAACAAGTACTCTTTTTTGTTTCCCAACTCCATATGGCATCAATACTATCCCTCTCACCATTTGATCGGACTTGCGGGGGTCAACTCCCAATTTTATTGCCAACTCAATAGTTTCGTCAAATTTCGCATTGGCATAATTTTTTACCAATTTTATACCCTCTTCCAATGTATAGGTCTTACTTCTATCTATATCATTCTTTATCTCCTTCATTTTTTTTGAAATCTTCATAGATTTCCTCCTTAATCATCTTCGATCTCCAAACCACAGCTTCTCGCAGTACCTTCTATTATCTTCATAGCTGTTTCATTATCATAACTGGTTAAATCATCTTTCTTCATCTTTATTATCTCTAATAGTTGTGATCTCTTAACCTTTCCTACCTTTTCCCTATTAGGCTCTCCTGATCCCTTTGCTATGCCTGCTGCTTTTTTTAGAAGCATTGCCGCTGGTGGGGATTTAAGGATAAAATCAAAAGATCTGTCCTGGTATATAGTTATAATAGCTGGTATTATATATCCTTCTCTCCCTCTTGTTTTATCGTTAAACGCCTTACAAAATGCTCCCATATTGACACCATGAGGACCTAATGCTGTTCCCACTGGTGGAGCAGGAGTCGCATTCCCTGCTGGTATTTGAATCTTAATTTTCGCTTTTACCTTTTTTGCCATATAACCCCCAATACAAACCTTAAATTATTGAATAAATTAAGAGTAATTGAGTTTCTTGAGTATTACATTGGTTCTACCTGAAAATAGCTTAATTCAACAGGAGTTGATCTTCCAAATACAGTAACCATAACCTTTAACCTATCTCTCTCTTGATAGATCTCTTCGATAATACCTGCAAAATCTACAAAAGGACCATCTACAATCTTCACAGAATCGCCTTTTGAAAATGGTACCTCTTCTATCTTTTCCTTATCTTTCTGTAAGCCCAGAATATGCGAAACCTCCTCTTCTTCTACCGGATATGGTTTCCTCCCAAAGCCAGAAAAGGGCATAACACCTGGTACATTAGATATTAGTTTAATTACCTCTTCCTCCGGTTCCATTTGTAATAAGATATATCCAGGATATATCTTTTTCTCAACCTTTATTCTTTTGCCCTTACCAATCCTTTGAACTGTCTTAACTGGTATAAATATCTCTTCAACAGCTTCCTCAAGGTTACGCATTTTTATTTCCCTGAGGATGAATTCCTTAACCTTATTTTCATATCCAACATACACATGCAATATAAACCATTGCTTCATCTTATTATCCCCTTAATTACATTAGCAAACATCAAATCAATCAGTCCTACAAATACTGCTAAAATTACGGAAACTGTAAGAACAATAATAGTTGAGCCCAATATCTCATCTCTTGATGGCCAGGAAACCTTAAAAAGTTCTGTTTTTACCTCTATGAAAAACTTTTTAATTTTCTGCATTAATCCTCCACTATTAAGATATTGATAAAGATATAGTTTATTAAACATTCGGGCCTGGGAGGATTCGAACCCCCACCCCCTGGATTTGGATTCCAGCGCTCTAGCCAATTAGAGCTACAGGCCCAGTCAAAATATAAATCATAAATATCAAGCACTAAAACAAACAATATCCAATTTAAAAATTTTTAAATTCCAAAAAATGATTAGGATTTTGTCTATTTGGATTTGGTATTTATTTGTTATTTTTAATTTGCTGTCTGCTATTTTGTCTCTTTATGTACAGTATGTTTCTTACAGAATGGGCAGTATTTTTTATAACTTACTTTATCAGGATGTTTCTGCTTATTCTTTGTTGTATTGTAATTTTTCCTGCCGCATTCACTACATTCTAAATTAATAAGTACCCTCATAATTTTTCCTATACAATAAAGGTGATTAATTATAAGCCCATGACCGGAATTGAACCGGTGACCTCCTCCTTACCAAGGAGGTGCTCTGCCTACTGAGCTACATGGGCATTGTTAATTAATAAATAAAACACTTAAATATTTTCTTCTTTAAAATCAAATCAAGGACTAGGTCACCTCCCCGCCAAAGGCGGGGTGCTCTGCCTACTGAGCTACATGGGCATTGATTAACAATTTCTTAAAAGCATTTCCAGTTTTATATCTCTTAATAATCCTTTCTCGTTTCCTCGCTTCTGCCAGATTTTTACACTCTTCGCAATATACAATTTCTAATGGTCTTCTTTTTATTAAAGATTTTGTTTTACCATCATTATGTTCTTTTAAACGTCTTTGGAGATTTTTTGTAGAACCAATATAATATCTACTGTCTTTTTTGCTTCTTAACACATAGACATAATACATAATACACTTACAAGTAATTTCTTAAATAATATCTAAAATCGAACAGGCTACCTCCCCGCCAAAGGCGGGGTGCTCTTCCTACTGACCTGCCTACCGCAGGCAGGTACTCTGATTGGCTGATACACCTAATTTTTCCTTACAAATAACCTGATCACCTATAACCTAATTATCAATTTATCTCTGTGTACATCTGTGATTAATATACATTATAGCGGGAGACGGGGTTCGAACCCGTGACCATCTGCTTGGAAGGCAGATGCTCTTCCAGCTGAGCTACTCCCGCATACCTAATACCTGTTTTTCTGGGGAGGGAAGGATTCGAACCTTCGAAGGCTTCGCCAACAGATTTACAGTCTGCCCCCTTTGGCCGCTCGGGAACCTCCCCCAAGAAGAATGGCAATAAGTTATCAGTAGTAAGAATTTTCGTTTTTATAAAACTAAATTAACTTAAAATTATTCCATTCAGCCACCGGAGGGAATTGAACCCCCGACCAACTGATTACAAATCAGCCGCTCTTCCTCTGAGCTACGGTGGCACATTGAAAAAATATATATACTCCTATATAATCCACCAAAATCCTTTTTTCTAAATTACTGGTGGACATTTTTAATTTCTTATAATATACTAAATATTAATACCTTATGAACTCGAATTATAACATATAAACCCTAAAATGTCAAGAAAAATATAAAAAAAAACCTAATTTTAATTGACAATTAAATAAACTTATGTTATAATCCGATATTATTTGAATTATACTCTTATCTAATGCAAATAGGAGATAGATTTATAGCTGAAATAGTCGATTTTGCCTATTATCAGGGCAGTGGTGTAGCAAAGGTTAATGGATTTGTTGTTTTCGTCCCCTGGACGCTACCTGGTGATATTGTAGAGGTATATTTAAAAGATGTAAAGGCAAACTTTGGTTTTGCAGAACTTCTTGAGATAAAAAAACCCTCGGTCAATAGGGTCTCCCCCCTATGCCCTGTCTTCTCTGTTTGTGGTGGATGTTCCCTGCAGAATCTTGCTTATGAACACCAGCTATCTTTGAAAAAAGGTTACGTTCTTGATTCTTTTAAACGATTAGCACATCTGGATACCTCTTCTATAGACATTCTTCCTATAATAAAATCAGCTGAAATTTGGTTTTATAGAAACAAGATGGAGTTTGTATTCGGTGAGAAGAATGGTAAACTTATTCTCGGCCTTCACAAGAGGGGTTCTTATAAGAATTATGTTGATGTGAATAAGTGCTTCATCTTCTCAAAATCTGCCCCTCAAATAATGAACATAGTAAGGGACTTCGCTGTAGAAGCTAAACTTACTGCATATAACCCTATTACACATAAGGGATTTTTGAGACATTTAGTTATGAGGGAAGCAAAGTCTACTGGAAAGATGCTTATAAACCTTGTAACAGACTGTGGAGAAATGAATATCAATGAAACTATTAAAAATATGCCTGAATGTGTTTCTGGTTTCCTGTGGACCATAAATACAAGGAAGTCTGATGCCGTAATATCTGAAAAGGAGGTTATAATTAAAGGACAGGGTGAAATAATAGACAGAATCGGAGATATAGACTTTTCTGTAAATTCATATTCATTTGTTCAACCAAATCCAGCTACTGCTTCTATCATGTATGATAGGATATATCAATTACTTAAACTTGAGGGTAATGAAAATATACTTGACCTTTACTGTGGCTCTGGTGGAATTGGTCTTTATCTTGCAAGAAGTGTGAAGAAGGTATTCGGTATAGATTCTAACAAAACATCAATAGAATCAGCTGAAAAGAATGCACAATTAAATAATATTAAAAATATTAAATTAATAAGGGGTGATGTCAGGAAGGTACTTTACCTTAGAAAGGGTTGGAGGAACAGAATAGATATTGCTATTATAGATCCT
>JAGMCL010000152.1 GCA_023129165.1 Caldifarciminota bacterium
AATATCTTCAGGATAGAAAGGTTCACCTTCAGGTAAAAAACTAAGTATTTTTTTTATAAGCTCATTTACACCCTCGCCTGTTAGAGCAGAGATAGGGCAGATTGCCTTTACAGTTTCTTTTTCATAATATTCATGAATTAGAACCTGAAGGGAATCTCTATTCTCTATAAGATCGATCTTGTTAATTGCCACAATTATTGGTATGTTATCTACCTTCTTGATTATTTCATTTTCTATGGTATATGGTTCAACGATTACTACCGCAACATCGGCTCCTACAATACTCAGGAAGGCAGTCTTGACCATAATACGTTGGAGTTCATAGGCGGGCTTCATTATTCCCGGAGTATCCAAAAAGGATATCTGGGAGTTTTCATCAGTCAGTATGCCAAGTATTCTGTGACGGGTAGTCTGTGGTTTACGAGAAACTGCACAGATTTTTTTCCCCAAAACCCTATTCAGTAATGTGGATTTACCCACATTCGTTCTTCCAAGTATTGTACAAAATCCTGACTTCATTAGTTTTATTGATTATATCTGAAACACAATATATATGATGAATTATATCATAAAACTTAAAGAATGTCAAGGCTTTTTATAAATAAACTATGATTTTAAAATTTATATATATTTTTCTTGACAAGTAGATTATTTTATGCTATAATTGACCAATTGGTCGAAATATAGACTCATTGGTCGAATATAATTATGGATTTAGATTTAAGAAAATCAAAAGAAAGAGAAGAAAGGAAGAAAGCAATAATAAAAGCAGCAGTGAGAATATTCTCATCCAAGGGCTTTGTGCATACAACTGTTAGTGATATTGCACAAGAGGCTGGTTTTTCTAAATCTGCACTTTATTTTTATTTCAGGAAAAAAGAGGATATAATTCGTGAAATTCTTAAGAGTATTATAGCTGATTTCAGGAATTTAATAGGTGAGATTGAGCTGGAAGATTTACCATTTTTTGATAAAATAGAGAAGATGTTTAATGCAATTCTCAATTATGTGGAGTTTAATAAAGAGATTATTACGATTCTATATTCGGAGGCACATAATCTTTACTCATCTAAAGAAAAAAAGTTTAGGGAATTCTTAGAGAAATACAGGGGTTTTGTTTTAAATGCAATAAAAACATTAATCTGTCAGGGAATAAAAGATGGTGATATAAAGGACTGCGATGCGGAATTGCTTTCAAATGTATTAAGAGGTATGTTAGCCTCTCTTGTTTTTTATCGTATAGAAGGTGGTATTTTATCGAATAAAGAGTGTGTTGAATTTATATTGGATACATTAAGAAAGGGTATGGAATGCGTAAAAAACAATAGTTTATAGGAATTTTAAGGGATTTTACTAAAGTTTTTATAACAAGGAGAAATGCGATGAAAAGAATGATAAATAATCTTATAATTATTACACTGGTTATCGCAAGTGTACAGGTACTTGCTGAAGATTATTCAACTACAGACAGTCTTCATCTTACCCTTAAGAGCGCTAAAGAATTAGCTACAGTAAATAACAAGACGATTCTTTCTGCGAAAGAAAAATTGATTGAAAGACAGGCAGAAATAGGAATTGCAAGGTCAGGTTTTCTACCGTCTATATCGTTTGAGGGAGGTTATACACGGCTGGGTAAGATTCCTGCGTTCTTGATGGAGGTTCCGGAATATACGATTACGCCCCTGATGGTCTATGACTTTAGTGGTACACCTTCTGGATTTACTGATCCAATAACAGTTATGACTGGTGTTGATAGCATGGAACTTGAAATGGGTGAGAATGAGAATTATCTATTAAGAGGGTCAATCCAGCAGACACTTTTTACCTGGGGTACATTAATGAATTCATATAGAATGGCAAATATAAACTTGAATATCGAGGAGGAGAATTATAGAAAAACAGTCGATGATGTTATGCTTGAAGTCACACAGGCATATCTTGGTACATATCTCTCAAAGGAAGCGCTTAAGCTTATGGAAGAATCGTATAACCAGATGGAAAGGCATCTCAATCAGGTTAAGAGACTGTATGATAATGGTATGGTTCCACGACTTGACCTCTTAAGAGCGAATGTTGAGCTTTCAAATCTTAAAACACAGGTTTTGCGGGCTGAAAGAGATATGGAAATCGCATTTTCTTCACTTAAAATGTTAATAGGAGTTTATGGGGATACACATATAATTTTAGATGTAGAACTTGATTACGAACCCTTTGATATAACACTAAATGAGGCATTATTAACTGCCCTTGAGAGAAGACCAGACCTTTTAGCAATGAGATTATCAAGGGATCTGGCAGAGAAGGCTCTTGCAATTGAAAGGGCTCAAAATAAACCTATTCTTGCACTGATCTATAACTATGACTATAAAAAGCCAGTTAGTATGGCAAGTGTGGACTGGGGTAGTGATTGGAATGTGACATTAGCATTATCTATGCCAATATTCCAGGGTGGTTCATATTTCTCCAAGGTAAGAAAGAGTAAGTCACAATTGAAGCAGTTAGATTTTGGCCTTTCGCAGTATGAAGATGTAGTCAAATTAGATGTAAAATTAAACTTTCTTGCTCTTAGGCAGGAACTGGAAATCCTTTCATATCAGAAGGAGAATGTTGCACAGGCTGAGGAGGCATTAGAACTTGCAGAAGAGCAGTATAACAATGGTATGATAACTAATCTTGAGTATATGGATACACAACTTGCCCTGATAAGGTCGAAACTTGAACGGCTTTCTTCGCTTGTAAACTATAATATAGCAAAGGAGAAACTTTTAATTTCCATAGGAGCTCTGTGAACTTCCTGCCTGACGGTAGTCAGGTGTGGTTAGTATTTTGCTATTTGATATTTGCATTTTAATATTTAATATTATATGGGGGTGTTATGAAAAAAACAATAGGATGGATAATACTAATCTGCATTATCGGACTTATAATCTTCAGGGTAGTTCAGACAGTCAACAGAAAACGGCAAATGATTGACGAATCGATCAGCTCTAAAGAGGAAGTTTTTGCAGTTGAGGTAATTAAGCCAATCAGAGGTAATATAATGAATACGAAATATTTTCCTGGTGTTATTAAGGGTGAAAATCAGGTTCAGGTATTTCCGGATGTACCAGGAAGGTTATTAGAATATACTGTTAGAGAAGGTCAAAATGTTAGAAAGGATGATATTATTGCACTTATTGACAGGACAGTTCCGGGAATGAAATACGAACCCGCAAAGGTCAGGACACCTGTATCAGGAATTATGGCAAGACAATTGCTTGACATTGGTCAGGCTGTTGCTCCACAGGTACCTGTTGCAATTGTTGCTGATATGAGCAAGATCAAGGTAGTAATATCAGTTGGAGAAAAATTATTACCCAGTATAAACATTGGGATGTATGCTGAGATAAGGTTAAATGATATGGGAAATACCGAATTCAGGGGTAAACTTGATAGATTAAGTTCATTCATAGACCCAACAAGTCGCAGTGCATATGCTGAAGTTCTACTTCTTGACAGTAATAAAGATATTATCCCTGGCAGTTTCGCAGGGGTTGAAATTATATTAGAAGAAAAGAAGGATGTTATACTTCTACCAAGAAAAGCAGTTATTGAGGACCTTGAAACTAGGAAATATTATATCTTTCTCATAAAGGAGGATATTGCAAAAAAGCTGGAAATAAAGCCGGGAATCATTACACAAGAAAATATCGAAATATTGTCAGGAGTGGATGTGAACGATATAATCATTACCAAGGGAAAGGACTTTCTTAAGGGTGGTGAGAGGGTGAAGATTGTCGATTGACGATTGAATATTGAAGATTTACTTTTGCCTTTTTACTTTTACCTTTTTCCTTGTCTTTTAAGTGGTAGGAGCAACGTCCTCGTTGCGATAATTTAATCGGGGTTAGGAAACCCCTCCTACAGAAAAGAAATGTAGGAGCGACTTCCCAGTCGCGATAGAAGAAATGTTGAATGGGATAAGAGTTGATTAGTTGAAAAGTTAATTAGTTGATTAGTTGAATAGTTAATTAGTTGATTAGTTGATTGGTTGAAAAGTTAATTAGTTGATTAGTTGATTAGTTGAAAAGTTAATTAGTTGATTAGGTTAAATGATAAATGTGGAATGTGAAAAGCATATGGCGTAAGGCGATTGACGAGTACCAGAGTATATCAGTATATCAGCAGATCAGTAGGCAGAATATCAGATTATCAGAGTATCAGGAGGTAGGAGCCCCGCCTTTGGCGGGGCGAAGAGAGAAACGGGGAACTGGTGAAACAGGGAAGAGAGAAGAGGGAAGTTGAAGTCAATTATAAATGCAAAATTAGCAATTAGCAATTTAAAATTGTGGGGAAAAGGGAGGAATAGTAATAATTGAATATTGACCCTGATGAAATAGATACTCATTTCACCCTGTACGCTATACTACAGGACAAGCACCTGATGAAATAGATACTCATTTCACAGGGCAGGCAGGGTAAACTATTGAATATTGAAGAGAGATAAGGAAAAGGTAAAAAGAAAAAGGCAATCGTATCTACCTGTCGCCTGCCTGCCGGTAGGCAGGGTAGACAGGAATCGACAATCGAAAATAGTAAATTAATGGTAGGAGTCCGTCGTTTGACGGACGATAATTAGAGGAAATGTGAAATGTTTAATGTTACATATTTAATGTTAGATGTTAAATGTTATATGTGAGTCATAAAAATAGTGAGTTACAAAAAATAACGAATAACTGATAACCAATAACCAATCCGTGGAGGGGGATTTATGTGGAATCTTGCAATCAGAAGGAGAATAACATTTATAATGATATTCATCGGGGTAATTGGCTTTGGAATTTTTTCTCTAACCAGACTTAATCCAGAACTTTTACCCGATATTACAATGCCCATTGCCGGTGTGATTACAACATACTCAGGAGCAGGACCAGAAGAGGTGGAGAATCTTATAACAAAACCAATAGAAGAAGCTGTAATGACAGTTAAGGGTGTTTCGGAAGTTATATCAATCATTGAAGAGGGGTCATCTATAACAATCGTCAGATTTTCATGGGGATATGATATGGACCAGGCTGCTTTTGATATAAGGGAGAAGATAGACTTTATTGAATCCTATATGCCTAAAGATGCACAAAAACCTATAGTTATTAAGTTCGATCCAACAATGATACCTATATTATGGATTAATGTTTCCGGGGATAAGCCATTATATGAACTAAGACAAATTGCAGAAGATGATATAAAACCTCAATTGGAACGATTAGAAGGAGTTGCTATGGCTGAGGTTTTTGGTGGTCTTGAGAGAGAGATACAGATAAATCTTGGTCGAAATAGAATGGATGCATATAGTTTAACAGCAGATGATGTCATAAAAGCAGTGGCTGCACAGAATATTACCCTGCCTGGAGGTAAGGTTTTAAGCGGCGACAAAGAATTGACTATAAGGACAATAGGAGAATTTACAAATGTTGAAGAGATAGAAAATGTTATTGTTACTGTAAAAGGAAACATACCTGTTTATGTACGAGATATTGCAGAGGTACTTGATACATTTGAAGAGAAATTAACAGAGGTTAGAATAGACGGTAAGCCTGGACTCTTGCTGCAGATTCAGAAAGAATCTGGTGCTGTTACAGTGGATGTTTCAAAGAGAGTAAGAAAACAATTGAGTAATCTGACTATTCCTTATGACGTTGATGTTGATGTAATGGTAGACATGGCTGAATTTATACAGAAGGCGATTGGTAATCTTCAGTCAAATATTCTTCTTGGTGCATTTCTGGCAATCTTCATTCTACTTCTGTTTATGCACAATATACGTAGTACATTAATAATTGCTATTGCAATACCAATGTCTATTATAGCAAGTTTCGTAGCAATGGATGGATTTGGAATTAGCCTTAATATGATGTCAATGGGAGGGCTTGCATTGGCTGTAGGAATGCTTGTAGACAATTCCATAGTTGTTCTTGAGAATATATTCAGACACAGGGAAGAGGGTTTAGATAAAAAGAAAAGTTCATCTATTGGAACAAGAGAGGTTGCTGTACCCGTCACTGCATCCACGATTACAACACTTGCAATATTCTTACCCGTCCTTTTTATTCCGGGAATGATTGGTATAATGTCAAGAGACCTTTCTCTCACGGTTTCTATATCTCTTACTGTTTCTTTGTTTGTATCCCTTACACTCATTCCACTGCTAACAAGCATGTTTTTAAAAATAGAGAGAACCAAATTAAATCCGGTATCTGTTTTTATGAAGAATCTAATGAAAAGGCTGGATTCCTTATATCAGAATATTCTTAATTGGTGCCTTGACCATAGAAAAATTGTAATTCTGGGTACAATTGGTCTTTTCATCCTTAGCATCCTGATTGTGTTTCCATTTAGACTTGTTGGAACTGAGTTTATGAGTGGTATTGATTCAGGATATGTCGAATTTATTGTGAGATTGCCTGAAGGCAGCAGATTAGAAGAAACAGCGAATATGATAAGCAGAATAGCCGATATAGGATTTGATGAAATACCTGAGGTTGAATCCGTCGTTGCTATGATAGGTGGGGGAGACATAGAGATGATAACAGGTCAGTCAGGTAGGTCAAATAGAGGTGTAGTAGACTTTGTATTGGTAGATAAAAGTCAGAGAAGGA
>JAGMCL010000153.1 GCA_023129165.1 Caldifarciminota bacterium
ACTGATCTTTGTTCAATTCCCAAACAAAGAAAGGCGGATATCTCATGACAGAAATCATTGGCGGATATTACTGTGAAAAGCTCCAACACTGGGTAAAGGTTCTCAAGCCTACGAAGAACAGACACAGGCCTCGCATCTATAACAAAAGGAGCTTTCGCATGAAGGGACCTGAAAGGAAAAAAGCATGCGAACCTGCAACAGTTGAAGATTCTTTGAAAAGAGAGATAGTAGGCTTTCTTATAAGAAAGAAAGAGAGGAGGAAGATTTGAAAAGGCGTAAGAAGGGGCAGAAGAGAATATCACTGAAGGGTCGCAGACTATTAAACACGGAGACGAACTATGCAGAAATCTATGAGGGAGATAATAGAGGGCAAGGTGACAGAGGAACTGGAAGAGCGCAAAGAAGAACTATATCGAAAGATTTTGTACAAGCAGAGGCTTTTGGATAAATATAGATACTTGATTGCTCAAACAGACGGAAACTGCTTTGAATTTATTAGAGAATATGAAATGATAGATAGAGTAGTATTCTTCAGACAGAAGAAGGTCAAGCTTATCTCCTCAATCAAATCAGAAGGAAAAAAGATGATACCTGTCAAAAAGAAAGTGGAAGATTTAACAAAGACAGAGGCATCTACTCTCTTAGAACAACTACTAGCTCTTAAAAGAAGCAGGCAATCAGATAAACCTCTGTAAAACACCAGACAGGAATTTTTTTGTTGACACTTGCCACAAGAGACTGTATAACACAATTAATGACATATGGAGACACCATCTAACAATTTAACTTTTAGAAGGAGGCAAATTATGGAGAACGAAGAAAGGAAAAGGGAAGGTGTGTCAGAGGAAGAGGAAAAAGGAAGAGAACCAGACGTATTATTTAATCTCGTCTACGCCGGCAACAATCCAGCACCTAATAAGAAGGGCTGTGTTGGAATTGTGGCTAGAAAAGATGGAAAAGAGGCAAGAGTATTCTATGACTATGGCGACGATGTTATGGAGATGATAGATCTTTTTGGGGAAGAAGTTGTATTCTCTAATGCTCGTGGCAAAATGGTAATCGGACTGCAGGCAGCTATGAGGGCCCGACTCAAGTCCGATCAGAGCATTGAAGATCTTATGGCAAAATACAAACCAGGCGTTGCCTTGGAGAAGATTCCCACAGATATGAACAAAGCAACTGAAGATTACTTTGCTGGACTTAGTGATGACGAACAGGACGCTATGATTGCCCGTCTTATGTCCCGTAAAGATATCTAACCTCCGCTCCGTAGGTTAGATTTAGGCCGGCCAAAGCGGGGGAGTATGCCCAAACTCTCCCGCTTTTTCTTGGCTAAGAATGGAGACATTTGTCAAGGGAGATACTTATAATGGAAGAAAAAGAATGGAAAGCCGCAAGAAGGACTACAGAGGGATTACTTAGATCAGCAGAGAGGAGTATTAAAACTGCTAGAAGACTTAAGGTCCTTTTGGGAGCAGAAAATGAGTGCTGTGATACAATTCTAACTTATATAGAGAGTATCCTTGGCTACTGGAATGAAAGAAGCGTAGCCTCAAAACTCCGTTTTGTTGAGGAAACTTGTAATGAGTAAACGCTCAGGAATTCAGCTTGCATATCCCCTCGAAGAGAGACGTTTAACTAATCCTAAATTCGGTTGGTGTTGGCCAGTTATAGTTCAGCCTAAACTGAATGGTGAGAGATGTAGAGCCGTCCTGACATCAGCCGGAATTAAGCTTTTATCTTCAGAGTGCAACGAAATAGTATCAGTTCCTCATATTAATAAGCAGATTGAAAATCTGGCTAGAAGGACTCCCTATACTGAACTTGATGGTGAGCTTTATATCCACGGCTGGGACTTCAATGATCTCCATTCAGTTATTAGTAGAAAAAGTGATGAAACTCGTCATGAGAAGTCAGAACTAATGGAGTTTCATATTTTTGATACTATTTCAGAATTTCATCAACTTAAAAGAACTCAACTGCTCTACGATCGATACGAAGGGCTCTTTGAGGATAATCTCAAATCAGTTCCACTCAAATTTGCCTATAGTATGATTGATATTATGAAGATTTACGATAGTTATTTAGGTCAGGGTTATGAAGGTATAATTGTCAGACATATTAAATCTCCATACACCAAAAAGCACTCTCGATTTATGCTTAAGTTCAAGCCGAAGAAAAGTGATTATTATGAGATTGATTCTGTTACTGAAGCCATAAGCAAATATGGAGTTCCTCTTGGTATTTTAGGAGCTTTTTGGTGTCAAGATTTAGAAGGAACTACTTTCAAGATAGGAGCGGGAAGGTTGACACATCTTAGGAGAAAAGAGCTCTGGAGGAACAGACAGAGTTTAAGAGGAAAGTTCTGTCATGTTCAGTACCAGACTCTCTCTCCTCGGGGAGCTCCTATCTTTGGCTTATGTAAAGGAGATGTTCTGAATAAGAATCCAGAAGAGGCATCCGGAGGAGGAATATTATGAGAAATGAGCTCAATCTTGATATCACTCATGAAATATCTAAAATAGAAGGACAAATAAAACGGACTAAGGTGAGACTTCAAGGACTTCATGGAGAGCTCAGAGGACTCCATCGAGTCATTCAGCTATTACAAGACGAAACAGAGAGGAAGAGGGAAGAAGAAAGACAAATAGATGAATTATAACTCCGTTCAATTCCCAAACGAAGAAAGGAGAAGCTATGATTAAAGATCCAAAAAAGAGATTTTGGTCAAAAGTAGCTATAAAAGGAATCGACGAATGTTGGAATTCAGAAAGATTTCCCTGCAAGGAGGGTTACTATGTCTAGGAAAGTTTATGTAGTCAACCGATCCGTGCATGACTTCTCCGCAGCCGTAGAATTCGGCAAACTTATCTATCTATCCAAAGGCTCTATCAACCGCTTTAATACTAGTCAGATATATAGGAAGTTTTATCCAATCCTGAAGAGTAGTGAGAAAACTGACTACATCCTGATCACCGGTCTTACAATTATGAATCTGGTAGCAGCCTTCATTTTTGCTATAAAACATAGAAGATTAAATCTATTATTGTTCAAATCTTATCGAGGAGAAAAGGAATACTTAGAGAGAATTTTGATAGGAGATGATTTTGATAGGAGATGATTGTGATTGTAGGACTGACAGAGAAAGATAACAAAGCAGAAATGGCCTTAATTGTAGTCCTTCATGGTAAATCCCGGGGAGAGCAACGAGAAATCTGTGTAGATTTTGGTGTTCCTTGGGAAGAATACTTAAGACTCTTGAGAAAGTGGTCAAGGGTAATAGCTCGATGGGAAAAGGAAGGAGGAAATAAGAATGAGCAACAACAAGCAGAAACCACCAGTGACATCTAAGATTAAAATAGACATAAATAATCTCCCAATGCATATTTGTCCTGCGTGCTCTAATACAGTCTTCTCTGAGGCTACAGAGATCAGACTTCTCTCTGCAATAGTATCACCTTCAGGGAAAAGTGAAATTATAAAAGTTCCTGTGGCTATATGTTCTTTGTGTGGAAAGAAGGTTATGAATAGTGATCTTGAAGAGAGTGCTCTTAGGGGATCGAGAGGAGAAAATAATGTCATACTACAATCCTGATTTGAAATATCCAATAGAACCATCTCCAACTTGGAATATCCAAGATAGCTCTAAGATCAAAACTGCTATGGAGTGTTGGCGCAAGTACTTCTTTGAGTATGTCCTCGGATGGAGATCTATCCGTCCTAACATTCACCTTATATTTGGTTCAGCATGGCATGAAGCCCTTGCTCACCTTTATTTGACGGATTTTTCTGTTGAAAGTGTTAAAGCAGCTTACTATGATGACTTTCTGCCTGTTTATCGAAAGGCGTTTGATGAAGAGGATGATGAGGCAAACATGCCTAAAGTACCCAACAGAGCCTTTTTAGCTCTTGCTGCTTATGCTAATAGATACAAAGATGAAGAAAGGGAATACAAAATTCTCAAACATGATGGAGTTCCTATGGTAGAGATAGGAGGAACTGTCAACCTTTCCAATGATAGAAACATTACTTTTCGCATGGATACTATTATGGAAGGCCCCCACGGAATTATATCCCGAGAGCATAAGACGGGTAGTTCAACCTGGCTATGGGATCTTCAATTTTATCTATCACCACAAGTGGGAACTTATTCTCATGTCCTCTATTGTCTCTATCCTGAGAGGGATGTAAGAGGAGTAGTTGTTGATGGAACTTTCTTTAAGAAGACAAAAGATGATCCAAAGAAGGATGCCAAAGAGCCTTTCAGACATTTCGATTTTATATCTGTGCCAGTCTATAAATCTCCAGATAATATGAATATGTGGCTTAATAATATGCTCTGGTGGTTAGATATGGTGGAGTGGAACTTTGATACTCTTGCTACATGCTCAGAGAATGACAAAGTTATGAAGGCCTTTCCAATGAATCCTACTGGGTGTACTAACTGGGGAGGCTGCGCATATCATGATCTTTGTATGGCATGGAGCAATCCATTAGCTCATTGTCAAAAGCCTCCGATAGGATTTCAAGTAGAACATTGGAATCCACTGGAGCTGCTAACAAGGGTTAAATTAGAAGTATAAAAGAAGGAGATGATTATAATGCCTAGAAAAGACAGAACAGGTCCTCCAAAAGATTCTATGGGACCTCATAATGGTAGAGGAAAGGGAAGAGGTCGAGCAATCGGTAAGGGAGTAGGCCCTAAAAAAGGTGGAAAGAAAGGAGAATGTAAATAAAGGAGGTGATAAAACTGTCAACATTACTAACCATTAAAAAGCATGCTCAAGAAATAAAAGATCTCTATGACTCTGACCCTCGAAATCTAACTTTCAACGCTATAATCCACGGACCGATCAAAGTGGGTAAAACCTCTCTTCTCAGAACCTGTCCGAAACCTATCTTTGTTCATAGCTTTGACCCAAATGGAACTTTGGTTCTACAAGATATGATAGAGACAGGAGAAGCTCTGGTTGATACCAGATTTGAGAAGGAAGATCCTTTCAAACCCAAAGCTTGTCGTTTGTGGGAAGATGAGTTCAACTATTTGTATCGGAAGGAGTTCTTTTCTCATGTAGGAACCTTTGCTATTGATTCTATGACAACTTGGGCTCAAACGATTATGTATGAAGTTATCAGAAGAGCTGCTGATAAAAAGAAAGATCGAGAGATAGGAGGAGCTCCTCATGAAAATGACTGGTTACCTCAGATGGCCTTTATAGAAAACTATATGAGAAAGTTCCTATCACTCCCTTGCCACTGTATTTTGTTAGGCCATTCTGATCAACCCAAAGATCGTGAAGGTAATGCAACAGGTGATCTTGGAATTATGATAACTGGAAAACTGAGGGAAAGAGTTCCAGCCTTATTCTCGGAGATTTACTATCTGAGGATTAAGAATTATAAGGATGAAACACGGGAACTTCTAACAAAACCTGTTTACGGTATTCAAGCAGGTTCACGATTAGGATTTGGAGGTAAACTTAATAAAGAAGAGCCTCCGGACATTAAAAAGATCATGGACAAAGTAGGAATTGATTCAAGTAACAAACCGCTATTTAAGGATTTAGAAGAGAGAGAAGGAGGTGAGAACGATGAGTGCGTTAAAGATACTACCAAATGATCCTTGGGAACATAGAAGTAAGAAAATGAGTTGCAGTACCTGCATGTGGTACATTGTAAAAACTAAGTCTGAAGAAAGTAAGAATACTGCACCTATCGGCCGGTGCCGAAAACATGCTCCGACTATGGGTGGTTATCCTGTTGTCTTTGAGACTGACTGGTGCGGAGATTACAAACTTGACGAAAATGTATTATAACAACTAACAATAAGGAGAAGTAAAATGGGAGAGAGTTTTTTGGACTTTATGGACGAGGATTTAGATGGCGCAGTCGAGCCTCAGGCAGTTGAGGAGGGAGAATATACTCTTAAATTGGTTGACTGGAAGACAGATAAGAAGGGAGCGATTCTACAGAAGGACAAGAATGATGCACCCTACATCATGCCCATCTTTGAGGTTATCGAGTGTGAGGAGGCCGAATTTGCAAAGGGATTCTCCTCTTTTTTGCGTATTCCTTACGCAGATATGACAGTTAAAGAGAAGAATCAGGCAAAGTGGGAGCTGAGGGCATTCTTTACATGCTTCGGAATCGACTACTCTCAGAGAATCGACTATGAGGAGTGCGTCGGTGCTACCGGAGATGCTCTGCTGGTTGTTACTCCTGATGAAGGTTATGGAGAGCAAAACAGGATTAAGAAGTTTATGAGCCCCCGATAGATGATAACAACTGCTGAAATGGCGGAATTGGCAAGCAGATCACATGGAAAGGATTAGATTCCAGCTTGTCATTGGAGTTTAGACGCACCCACGCTGGGCGAGGATAATACGAAAACACTTAGCGGTCTAAGTACCTCGTGCAGGTTCGAATCCTGCTTCCAGCAGTTAATCTTTTAATAGGAGGAGATAAAATGGAAATAGACTATCCTAAAGTACAACTGGAAGACAAAGATAAGGAAGATACTATAATAATAGAGGAAGAACAATTGATTGACAAACTCTCACGGGTAGGTATAATAGAGAGAACTGAGAGCAACCTGACTGGTAAATCTTTCTTTTTACCAAGCGTTTATGACTGGATTATCGTTAAAGATTCGGTTGGTATCCTTTGTCTCGTTCCTCTAAGGAAATACCCATCTCCGTTCGGAAATTGAACGAAGCATAGGAGAATCTCATGACATCGCAGCGCCCCCGATTATCTATTGATTTAACACCAAGACATCAAGAATTCTTACAAAGATTGCCATTCGGCTGGAAGCAGCAGCTCTTCTCAGTCCTTATTGAGATGTTGATTGAGATGACCGACCGCTGCGGTATGGAAGCTCTTGGTGTTATTGCTGCTAAGAGGATTAAATTAGAGGATTATTTTGAAGGAGGAGAATAATAGCTACTATTGCAAACCTCCATATCTCAATTTCTGATATGTCCGATGAGGATATCTTCTCACTCATTCGAAACATCAGAAGTCTCCGTCGAGAAATTCCCGTTAAACCCCTCAGAAAGACATCTAAAAAGAAAGATAAGAAACAGATGACTATTGAAGATCATCTCAGTAATATAAAAGATGTCAAGCGAGAAGAACTTCTTAAAAAACTTTTGGAGATTAAAAAGAGGAGACAAAATGGCTAGAGATATACAATCAAAAATCTGTAATATAAAGATAATAGATGTTAAAATAAGTGATATTGAAGTAGGCAAGCGGTTCCGAGCTGAGATGGGAGATATAGAGGCTCTGGCAGCAAGCATAACTAAGGATGGCCTAGTTCAGCCTTTTGCAATTTTCAAGAATCCTGAGCCGGGGAAGCCTTATAAGCTGATTGCTGGAGGCAGAAGATATCAAGCTATTGAGTTCATCAAAAGTAGAGAGAATATAGAATTTGTTAGCTGTCGTTTGTATGACCAGGAATTGTCTGAGCTTGAACTTCGTCTGCTGGAGTTTGCCGAAAACCTCTTTCGTAAGGATCTGAACTGGCAAGAAGACTGTGATCTGAAAGAGCGTATTTTCAATCTACAGCAGAAGATCCACGGAGTCAAAGTCTCAACTGCCAAAGATGCTCCAGGATACTCGTTAACAGATATGGCTAAGATGACAGGGAGATCGAAGGGATCTTTATCTGAAGATATCTCAATGGCTAAAATGATGAGAGATGTTCCAGAGGTCGACTGGAACCGGTTCGATACAAAGGAAGATGCGAAAAAGGCTCTAAAAGGAGCTAAGAAGAAGATCATCCAAACTGCTGATGCTAAGAAGGCAAGGGCTTCACTCGGAACTGGAGAAAGTCTGAAGAGAAAGATCATAGATTCCTATCATGTTGAAGATTTCTTTGAGGGAGTACGAAAGATCGGAGATAGCACCATTGATCTTATTGATCTTGACCCTCCCTATGCTATTGACCTCGAGAATCAAAAGAAAGGATATGCTTATACAGGCTACAATGAGATAGATCCCAAAGACTATCCAAATTTCATGAGGAGAGTTCTCTCTGAATGTTACAGAGTTCTCAAGCCAAACAGCTGGCTTATAAACTGGTTTGGGCCTGAACCCTGGTTCGATCCTCTTCATCATTGGCTACTAGATGCAGGATTTAAGAACAAACGTATGCCTGCTGAGTGGGTCAAAGGAGAGGAAACGGATGCCCACGTAATCGAGCAGACTTCTGGTCAGTGTATGCAGCCTGAGAGAGATCTTGCAAAAACATTCGAGTTTTTCTTTTATGCTCGCAAAGGAGTTCCTCTTTTGGCCAAACCAGGTTCCACCAATGTCTTCGGCTATAAGCCTATTCCACCTCAGTTCAAGGTCCATCCAACTGAACGGCCGATTGAGATGATGGCAGATATTCTGACTACCTTCGCTCAGCCAAACTCAAATATTTTGGCTCCTTTTGCAGGTTCTGGTAATACTCTGATTGCTGCAGTGATGAATCAGATGATACCGATAGGTTTTGATTTGACAGAAGAATATTACGAGAGTTATATAATCAAATGTCATAAGTTGCTATAATGAAAAGACTTCTCAACTGGCTTATAAATTCAAAACATTCTGAGATCCTTGGTTCTATTCTTGTTGGGGTAGGTTATGTAGCACTTCTTGTCTTGGTCTTTTTTGTTTATGTTAGTGTGAAAGGGACTTAATGCAGCCTCCGAACTCTAAAACCTTTGTACCTCCTTCGGGGCGATTGGACGCCTCATATGTCTTGGTAGGCGAGCAGCCTGGAAGAGTTGAAGTTAGAGAACGTAGGGTCTTTGTTGGGCCTGCCGGTAATGAACTCAACAGCGAGCTCAACGCTGCCAATGTTGACCGACCCTTGTGCTATCTGACCAATGTTATCAAAGATCTTGATCGGCACAAAGATGCTTATATACAGCTATATAAAAATAAGCGTCTGCTTCCGGACCCTATAGTATCTTCTCAAGGTCAAGCTTACATAGATTTTCTCAGATGGGAACTCTCTCAGACCTCTTCTAAATACTTCGGAACTATTGGCGGAATAGCATTGTTTGCTCTTACAGGTCGGACAGGTATTACAAAATGGCGGGGAAGTCTCCTCGACTGTACTCTTGTTGAGGGACGCAAAGTCATACCGATGCTTCATCCTGCTACTGTGATTGCTCCCAAGTTTCACTATCTTAATAAGCGTTTAATAATATTTGATCTCAAGCGCCTCAGAAGCTATCAATCAGGATTAGTAGTTCCTACAGAACGTGAGGTAACTATAGCTCCTACCTTTATCCAAGTTATAGACTTCCTCAACTATTGTCAGCAAAAAGGACTTGAAGGAAATAGAATTAGCTATGATATTGAGGTCTTCATGAATCGAGTCCATAAGCAGGTCAGCTGTATAGCGTTTGCTGTCAATCGTCATGCTATGTGTATTCCTTTCACAGATAGTAATGGCGACTACTTTGTTACCAGACAAGAGATTGAAATATGGAAGAAGATAGCAGAGATCCTTGAAGAGCCCAAAATCCGTATCTGTGGGCAGAATCTCACTTTCGATGGCCACTTTCTTCTACGCCTCTATGGTATCAGAGTTACTAATCTTGATGATACTATGGTAGCCCAGAATACTATTATGCCTGACTATCCGAAGGGACTTGATTTTATAACATCTTTATGGACAGATCATCCTTATTATAAAGCAGACGGAAAGGCCTTCTTTAAAGGTAGTGGAAAGTATCAGAAGTTCTGGATCTACAATGCTACCGACGCTAACATCTGTGATGAGGTTATATCCAAACAGATGATAGAGGTTGATCGTCTTGATAACATGAATATTTATAAGGAACAAGTGCGATTGATAGAACCTCTCGTTTATATGATGGAGAAGGGTCTCAAAGTCAATGTCAAAAAGATGGAGACTACAAATAGGGACTATGAAAGTAAGATAATAGAATTTCAAGAACAGCTGAATGAGATGGTTGGAAGACCTCTTAATGCCAACAGTTCAAAACAGTTGAAAGAATATTTTCTAAATGAGAAGAAAATGAAGCCTTTCACAAAGAATCATAAGATCACCTACGACGACGATGCTATGAAGAGAATGGTAAGAAAAGGAGTTAAAGAAGCCAAACTTATCCAGCAGATCAGACGCTATACAAAGCTTAGATCAACATATCTGAATCTTGGAAAGATTGACAGTGATGGAAGAATAAGATGTTCATATAATCCTGTTGGGACTCGTTATAGTCGACTATCATCAAGTAAAAATATATGGGGAACTGGAGGAAATCAACAGAATTGGCCTCATCACCTTCAAGAATTTCTAATTCCAGACTCTGGCTATATTTATTATGCTTTTGATTTAGAGCAAGCTGAAAATCGTATTGTCGCCTATGTAGGTGAGATAATTAATATGATAGAGTGTTTTGAGACCAATCAAGATGTTCATTCGAAGACTGCTAGAATGATTATGATGGTTTATTATCAGATGAGAGAGCTTGGTGACCATAATGTATTGGATCTAGCACCGCTTGGTGACGGTACTCATGACTGGAGATTTTATGGAAAGAAAAGTAATCATGGTCTTAATTATGATCTTGGATACAAGAACTTTTCTTTGGTCAACGAAATATCTGAGACAGACAGTAAGATGATATACTTAGCCTATCATCGACTCTATCCAGGAGTTCAGCAATCCTACCATTCTTACGTCAAACAGGAGCTGAGGAACGGAAGAACTCTTACAAATCTTATGGGACGTCAGACACTCTTTCTCGGCGCTATTTCAGGCCCAAAAGCCGATGCAACATTTAAAGAAGCTTTCTCCTGTATTCCTCAAGGAACAGTAGGAGATATTATTAACCGACAAGGAGTTAACTATATCTATTACAATCAAGATCTCTTTGAACCAATAGAAATTTTGAGACAAGTTCATGATGAAATAGGGCTCCAGGTTCCTCTAACAACATCCTGGACAGGTCATGCAAAGATGTTAAGATTGATTAAGAGAAGTCTTGAGCAACCCCTAACAACTCACAATGGACGTACTTTCGTCATTCCGGCCGGTCTGACAATGGGAACTCATATGAATAAAGAGCAGGGGGCAGAGATCAGTTTTGACGGCGATCTGGCAAATAATTTGAAGCAGAGTTGGGAGAAGCTTAATGAATAAAATGAATAGAAAATTCTGGTCTAAAGTAAATATTGGAAAGTCTGACGAGTGCTGGAACTATAAGGAAGGTAAATTTAGTAATGGCTATGATGAGGCTCCCTTTCATAGAGCAAAAATATCTGCAAATACTATTAAATTTATAAGAAGAATGAAAGGAAAATATTCTCGAAGACATATGGCTAAGATTTGTAGAGTTAATGATAACGCAATATATCGTATTTGGAACTCAAACAAATATCCATGTATAGAAGGCTTCTATGCCTGATAAACGAGAATTGAAAGACTGGTTTGATACGTACATGTATTATACTCATGGAAGTTTGGAAGATCTTCATTCCGAGCCTCCTATAAACTACCATAAGTGGATGGCTATAGCTACAATTGCAGCAGCTCTTCAAAGAAAGTGTAGAATAAGATGGGGTTCGATTACTTTTTATCCTAATTTCTATATTATTTTAGTAGCTCCTGCAGGTCAGGCTCGTAAGGGAACAGCTATGGATTTTGCTAAAGGATTCCTTGATAGACTAATGATACCTATGTCTCCTGATGCTACATCATTACAAGCTCTTATCAGACGTATGAGTGAATGTACCAATACTGAGGAAGAGGCAGAAAAAGGATACTTTGAGAGTCACTCATCATTGACAGCTTTCTCACCTGAACTAACTGTCTTTCTTGGATTTGCTAACAAAGAGTTAATATCGAATCTTTGTGACTTCTATGACTGCCGAAATAGATTCGTATATGAAACTATAAGTAGAAATGCTGAGGAGATTGTTGGAGTATTTCTCAATCTTGTAGGAGCTACAACACCGGAACTAATCCAAGGAAGTATGTCAGCTGATACCATTGGAAGTGGTCTACCAAGTCGAATGATCTTTGTCTATGAGCCAAGAATAGTTAAAAGAGTAGTCTATCCTTTCTTTACTCTATCTAACAAAGGTCAAGTCATCGAACAGCAACTAGTAAAGGATCTAACACAGATAAGATCTCTTAAAGGTGATTTTAAGGTATCTAAAGATTTCCTCGATCTATGGACAGACTGGTACGGAAATTATCCAGATATCTGTCCGTTTGATCCTACTCATTTTGGGGGCTACTGGGAGAGACGCCCAACACACATTATGAAAATGTCTATGGTTATGTCTGCCAGTAGATCTAATAGTATGCTTTTGACAGAGAATGATTTAAAGAAGTCTATAAAACTGTTAGAGGATACAGAACAAAAAATGGCTAACGTATTTAATCTTATGGGAAGAAGTGATCAGGCAGATACTATTCAGAAGGTAATGAACTTCGTAGCTCGTTATGGAGAGGTTTCAATGACTCAACTTATGCAAAAGTTTTTGATGTTTGTCAGCGAAGTAGAGCTTGATCAGATTCTTGGCTCTCTTAGGGCATCGAAGTTCATCCATGCACCGATCTCAAGAGGGAGTGAGATTTATATTAAACATAAAGGGTTAGGAGAATTATGAGGTAATTTTTGGTACAGATCAACTTAATCATTATATTGCTAACAGAAAAAGGTATATTATGTATTTAGATATAAAAACTAGAGAAAGTGATAAGTGCGTAATCTGTCACAGACTTTTAGATGGAGGGGATAGTCCGTGGTCAATATGCTTTGACCCATACTGGAAGCACAACTGTTGGGGCGGAGACACGCATGAATATAAAGCATTGTTGTGCCAGGATTGCGTAGATAAACTATTGAATCCCGTAAAAGCCCCACTCCGTTCATAATCCGAATGAAGGAGGTGAAGGAAGATGAATAGAAGAAGATTTATAAAAGGGTCTCTGATTTTACTTAGTTTATCTATAACCAACCCAAGACAGTTTATAGATACCATAGCTAATTTATATAAGTCCAAAAAGAAAGAGAAATGGAAAGGCAAGATGCTTATATCTGGAGAAAGCTGGAGAAATAAGATACTTCATCTGCACCCGGATAAAAATGCTCCATTATATGAGATACTGAAGAGATCAAAACCACTCAAAGATCCTAAATTTTCCTGGTGGGGGGACAGACCAAAATGACGACTTCCAGAGCTGATATGAAGAAAATAGCTGATCTCTTACACACCATCTACTGTGGTAAGCAACATGAGCTACAGATGGAACTCTTCAGCAAAACTAACAAGTGCAAGTATTACCTCGAGGAAAGTATAGATCGAACATGGGAGTTAGAAGAACATAGGGAGTGGCTAGGACAAGCTCAGTGTCTGATATCTGTCTCTCATCCACTAGAAGTCACAGAAGTTCTTGGGGACATTGTTAAGATATATCAGATAGCTGAAAAGCTACGGAAAGTTAATCCGAAGCTTTTTAGTTATATTTTAATGTTGATAAAGTAAAAGGAGGAAAGATAATGAAAGAAGATCTAAAACATCAAATAGGAAAACAGTTGAAGTATACAAGTGCAGCCATTGATCTCATTAAGATCTCTCAGAGAACTCAGCATACATCTATTAAGGAGGCTTTGAGAAAGATGCTGAGAAGTGTCTCTATGTTGGCAGGAGTTGAAATAGAGGATATAACAAAAGACCGTGTGAGGGCGGTTAATAAAGATCTTATGAAAAAGGCTAAAGAGATTAGAGAAAATAGGGAAAGGAGGGAAAGAGAAAATGCAGAACAATCAAGCTAAGTGGGATCAGCGATTCTATAAAATCTGTATCGAACTGGCCTCTTGGTCTTCCTGTCTATCTCGCAAGATAGGAGCCATTTTGGTTAGAGACAGAACTATCATAGCTACAGGTTATAATGGTCCTCCGCGAGGTCTCCCCCACTGCGGAGCAGAAAGAAGGAAGTCAGATATGACTCTCTTTCACCGGCTCAGCGACAATAATTTTGAACCTGTCTTTGGGGATGACTCTATGTGCCCAAGACAGAGGCTGGGTTATGCTTCCGGAGACGGCCTACATCTCTGTCCAGCTGCTCATGCAGAAGACAACTGTATCTTAAATGCAGCAAGAACAGGAGTTGTTACGATGGGAGCTACTATGTACGTCTCATGTAAAATTCCTTGTAAGAATTGTTTGGGGAAGATTATCAATGCAGGGATAGTAGAGATTGTATGTAAATCAATGGAGACTTATGATGAGTTGTCTAAGTGGATGTTGAAGGAATCTAAGATTAAGATTAGAACTTACGAAAAGGAGGAGGCATGAACATTCCAAACTTAATAAAATTCGGAGGCCATCAGATCAAAATTGAGAAAGTCTTAAATAAAGACATTGACGGTCCCGGCGAATATAATGACTACTATAGAGTAATAAGAATAAGAAAAGATACAGGTATTTCTGAGGATGTTGTAGCTGAGGTTTTCTTACATGAGTTATTGGAAGTGATAAGAATATGTAATAATCTGGAAATTAATCATACTTACTTAACAGTTCTCTCAGAGGGACTATTTCAGATTATTAGAGACAATAATCTAAATTTTTCAGAAAAGGAGAAATAAAGATGGAACTATTTTTTGACACTGAGACCTCAGGCTTTGTAAACAAGAACCTTGCATCAAATCATCCTGAGCAGGCATGGATAATGCAGATAGCTTTTATTTTGAGTGATGAGAAGAGGATTTATACTGAGTTTAGTTCTCTCATTAGATCCGGTGGAAGATCCTGCCATCCGAGTGCTCAGGCAGTTCATCAGATCTCTATAGAAGAATGTGATAAAGGAGGAATGCCAGAAAATGAAATTTTTGATATTATAGGTCAAATGTTTTTTGATGATGGAAGATATCTGGTAGCCCATAATTATTCTTTTGATATAGAATTATTATGTCAATATATAGAAAGAAATGATTGTAAAATAGAAGCAGAGAATCTTAGAAAAATTCCTCACTTCTGCACTATGAAAAGCTCTACTAATCTTTGTAAACTCCCTGGAAAGTTCGGAAAATATAAGTGGCCAAAGTTGACAGAACTACATAGGTTTCTCTTTGCTGAGGATTTTGAAGGAGCTCACGATGCGTTGGCAGATGTTAGAGCCACAAGGAGATGCTTTTACAAGCTTAGGGAGATTTTATGATAATACTTTATACATTGATCTATGGACTAATTGCAGTTTTAATTCTAGCCTACTTTGGTAACGGACTCTATACACTATATCAAGGAATAGCAGGCCTTATAGGAATACTAGCAGGAGTATTTGTATGTATAGTAGCTACAATAACTGACCATTTCATAAAGAATAGAAAAATCTAATCCTCTCCAATAGGAGCCAACAAATCTGTTTTTCTTCCTCCCATAGGAGCAGTAATACCTCTCTTTCTCGGCTCTACATAGCGACCAAGAGCTATATCTATATCTGTTCCTCTTCTCTCATGAGCTCGTACCATCTTAAAGAATTGATTAGATCCTGGAATTCCTATAAGCTTAATCAGAGCATCAATATTACCATCTTCTATAAGCTTCAAAAGCTCACTCAAAACAGGACCTCCAATCTCACTTCCATATCGAAGTCTTCCGCCCCAAAGAGGAATATACTCAGCAATCTCTTTTACACCTCTCGCAAAAGCTTTCTTAGGATCTCCTGTCTCTTCGAATATTTCTCGATAGGCTCTAATAGGAGTAGGATTTGGAGAGTTTAATTTAAGACCTTCCTCATAAAAAGCATTGACGGCTGTCGTAGCAAGAATAAATCTAATAACTCGTTTGACAATGGTAGCATTATTGATATTAGCATTTTTGATACCTAAGACATCTTTAGTTAAAAATCCCCAATGATTAATTACAAAGGTTTGAAGACAGGTAACGGTCTTTCCTAACTGAGTTCTCTGGATAGGGGCTACATCACTTCTAGCAGCTGATGCCTGAGTCCTTATAACTACATCATCTGCATAATTCCAAGCCGCTTCCTCAGACAGTTTTAGTCTTTGCTTACCTTTTGCATAAGCTCCTAATAAGGTTATCCTAGCTGCTACACTATCAAGAACTGTCAGAGGTATCATTCCTACTCCAGCTACTTTCTTCTTAAACATACTTGGAAATTTTCCACCTGCTTCCATAGCTTCATAAATAGCTACCTCAGGAGTTCTTGTATTTATAATCTTAGATTTCTTACCTGCCATTTTCCACTTAGCCGGACTCATAGCATGAGATAGGCCAACTCCCGTATAATACTCACCTAGTATAGTATAGGAACTAGCCAAAGCAGCCGGCTGTATTAGTGCTGATCTTATATTAAAAGCCAATAGAGAGTAAACTATATTACTGTTCAGAGTTCTCATAGCCCATCGAGTAGTTGGGTGAGCTATATCCCATGCAGGTATTTTTCCGGCTTGATAGTTCAGCCAATGGCGAATAAAGTTGTAGGCATGAGGAGCATTCTGAGCCATACCGAATTTTTCAGTTAGAAGCTCATTGAGCTTAGCCAATCTCGGAGCCATTTCAATATAGTTGGCAGCTATTTTTGAGTAAGTGTCAAGAACGGTAAAAGGATTAAGATTGAGTTTCCGAGGCATTTCAGGACCTGCTCTAAATTTAGCAAAGCGGAAACTAGGAACTTTCTTAATCTCGGCCAGCTTACTTTCAATAGTTCTCCAATTACTAAAAAGTCCTATTCCCTCAATCTTATCGAGGTATGTCATATCTTGGATCCAAGTAGCATAATTTCCTATTGGAGGAAAGGGCTTCTCTCCAGCAGCCTTCCTGGATCTATTAACAGCTATATAAAGCTCATCATAGATAGCCCTGAGATCTTCATAAGCCTTAAGCTCTTTTGACTTTAGCTTAGGAATCTTAGTAATTCCTTGCTGAGCAAGAACTGCAATTCCATCAGGTTGTACTGCATTACTGTGAACTCCTATCCGCTTATGGCTTGTATAACTAACAGAATGTCTGATCTTCTTCGATCGCTTGAGAAGATCATGGAGACGATCAAAGGCAAGACTCTCACCTTCTTTAATTGATCGATAGAAGGTCTCCTTTATTTCCGCCGGAAGTTTCTCAAATGTTCTAATAGTATTCTCCCATGAGAGATGTTCAGCAGTCAACCTTGCTGGCATATCTTTCATAGTGGCTATCGTATGAGCTTCACCACGAGTTATAGCAGGAGCTCTCAGACCGCTCGGGAGTTTCCTTCTTGGTAGAAGCTCCAAAGAATCCTGACCTTTCTTCCACCACTTTGATTCAATACCTTCGTTCAATATCCGAACGGAGGCATCCGGAAAGACTCTGAGGATATCTTCATCAGTTGCTCCTCGTTCTCTGAGTTCTTTGATTACTCGATTGCGAGTGTATGCTCCTGTTTTAACAAGATCTTTTATCTTTTTTACTGTCTTACGATGGAAGGTTATAGCTCCTTTCTCTCCCCAAAGATGATCTATGTCTACATCAACTCTCTCACCAAGACCTTCCTTACCGATCTCACCAATCTCCTCCTCTTTGAGAACCTCTTCCCACTCTCTCTGCTCAGCTTTGACCTCAGCTTCTCGTTGGGCCTTTGTCCTTTTTACTAACCAACCCTCGCCTTTAGGATTCTTAACAAGATCTCCTGTTTTGCCAAGTTCTTTAGCTCTCTTCATCGCAACGAACTTAGATTTAGCAATACTTCCATCTTCCTTTGTTATAGGCATCTGCGCCTGTTCCCATTTCATTCGCACTTCATCAACTTCTTTTGGGATAGATATTAGATCTTCTTTAACTCCTGCAGGTCGACCAGTCTCAGGATGAACCCGCTCAATATCAATAAGAGGTTCAATCTCCTCAGTCTCAGGAATCTTCTCAACTTCTCTTTCCTCCTCCTTAAGCATCTTTCGAACTCGTTCTATAGCTTTTTTATCCCCCATCTCAGCTTTGATAGCATCTATAGAACTGCGGATATCCTTCTCAGTATATCCAAAGTCTTTGAGATCCTCTTCATAATAAGCTTTCTGTTTAAACTCTTTTATGATCTCTCCGACCTTACGCTTCTTTCCAATCATCTCCCTGATGTCAGCATATAAACCCATATCTTCAGCGGTTCGAATATCATCTGAAATGAGAGTTTTGACAGCTTCTGAAGGAGGTTCAATCTCAGAAGGCTTTTCTATCTTCTCTTCAAACGCTTTCTTTGTCTTAGCTATCTTTTTAATAAGAGCTTCTCTACTAACTCCCTTAGTAGTAATAGTAGTCTCGCCATCAGGTACTTTCATTCCATAATTCTCAAGACCCTCTGCCTCGCCTATATAACGAAGATCAAATTCTTCAGCAAGAGACTCTCCGGTATCAATAGGCTTTTTAACCTCAACTACCTCTTCTTTTGCTTCTTTCTTGATGGCTTCCAGCCTGTCTGTCTCAACGTCCCGTAGACGTATTTGTCTTTCCTCTTCCCTTTTAATCCTAGCTTCTTCGCCTGCTTCCCGAGCTTCTCTTCCAATTCTTTCGGCATCTGCAACCTCCTCTTTACCTTTTTTAAGCTCTTCTATAAACTCCTTTGCACTCCCTCTATCCATATCCATCATAGATCTTTTGCCTGTGACTTGTTCGGCAAGATCTCGACGCTCAACTTCCGTAAAGCCTTTCTCCTTTGCTATCTTATGAGCCCTCATCTTCTGACTCTTTGTAATGCCTTTGGGAATCTCTGTAGGTATTATAGCCTCTTCCTTTGGGATACCCATCTCATCAAAGACTTCTCCAAGAGTCTTCTCTGCCTCAGCAACTGGAGCCTTCTTACGAATCTTCTTTCCCAACTTCTTAATCTTAGCAGTGGATCTAACTCCAAAACCATGCGCTGCCTTGAAGAAAATCATCTCACCTGCAAATCTGAGAGCATACCCCAAATTAGGGTAACCCTTCTTTGTATAATATTCGTCAGCAATCCTAAAGGGAGTTAAGACCTTATCAAGACCTACTCCAACTTTCTCCAAAACAAACTTAGCCTCATCCGTTTCAGGTGCGGGTAACATCTGCCAGAGAGATTCAGACTGTTCTGCCATTTCTCTAATCTTCTTAGGAGAATATACTCCCTTTCTAAATAACTCTCTTTCCTCAGGAGTCCTTTTTATATTCTTTGCCTCAGATCCAAAGATAGCATTATTGAGCTTTTGGAAGCCTATCTGACCTAAACCAGAGAGTTTGGAAGGAATCCAACTAGCTAGTCCCCAACCAAGATGGGCAACTGTCTCAGTAATAGGAGAGGGCTTGAGCTTTTCCTCCAAAGCACCCCTCCAACTAATGTCAGGTTTTTCAACAGCAGCTTTAGGTTTTACCATCATCTGATCATACCAACCTAATTCCTCAGTAGGAGAAACTTTAACAGGTTGCATAAGACGGTTATACCAATCGGACTCTTTAGGTTTCTTAGTACCAGTCAATACTTTGCTCTCCTCATAACTTTTCTTTACCCTACTAACATAGTCTTGAGTCTCTTTGAAAGGGGGAATACCTTTATACTTTTTAACATTTCCAGGACCTGCATTATAAGCTGCAAGAGCAAGATCAATATCTCCTCCAAATGCCTTAAGTTGTGCAGCAAAATATTTAGTTCCCATCATTATATTCTCACGGGGATCTGTAAGATCTTTAACTCCTAGACTTTTTGCGGTTGCCGGCATAAGCTGCATAAGTCCCATTGCACCTTTAGGAGAGACTGCTATGGGTCCAAAACCACTTTCAGCTCCTATTATGGCTCTTATCAACTCAGAATCTACATTGTAGGCTCTCGAAGCATCGGAAATAAAAGTATCATAATCTGAGGAATTTTTGTTCATTTCTATCTCCGTTCCTGTGACACATCGTAAATATCCTGGAGAATTTCAGAAACATCTCTTCCCTGTTTTTCAGCCTCCGCATAAACCATATCAGCAGTTACATTAGGAGGCAGAGTAACTGTTACAGCTTCTGTTTCTCCCCATAGTCTACCTATAGCCGCGCCCGTAACAGGAACTCTCAACATCATATGAGAAGTATGCAACTTTCTACCCAGATCATTAACGGTATTTATAAGAGCTTCATCAGGACTCCTCAGCTTTAGAATATTATCAGTCAACGTAACATGAAGATTAGTATAATGACGATAGTGAGCATCTGAAAGTCCTACAGTATCACCAGCAAGAGCTATTCTATTAGCAAGAGCAGCTACACCCCCAGTTCCACCAAGAGTAGCAAAATCAGCAATATTCATATCACCGAGTTTACTGAGACTCACCTTTTCATACTTCTCAAGAAGTTTTGTACGAATCTCAGCCTCTTTTCTCTCCTGAATGGCCTTAGCTACAGCCGGAAACTGAGCAGTAGGTACCTGATAGGTTTCCTCCTTACCTGCAGCATCTTTAACCTTCATAGGAATTCTCTCTCGTAAGGCCTTCAACTGCTCATCCATAAGCTCGCCCTGCTTAGCCCTGTACTTAGCTAAATCTATATATTTTAAACTTTCAGTAAGATCCTTCCTCTGAATTTGATAAGGCTTATCATCAGGACCCACTATAGTCATCTCTTCAGCTCCAGCCTTCTCCTGTCGAAGTCTCTCCTCACTTAAACGAGTAGCTGCTTCCCGACCTGCTATAGTAGCCTCTCTTCCTCGCTGACCGACCAGGAGATTAATCATTCTCTCCATCATCTGTCCACGACCGATTCGACTTGCAGATACTCCTCGAATCTCTTCGGGAGATAAACCAGTAAGATCAAGAGGAGAAGCCTCTCCTTGATTATCTAAGAAAGTCGTCGCATCCATTTTAGAAACCTCCTCCGAATCGAGATGCAAAATCCTCTTCGGTAAGAACTCCAGGAGTTGCCACCCCTGGCAGTTTTGGTATTCCTGGTAATCTTCTAGATTCTTCAAGTCCTTCAGGTCCCTGCATCCCAGATATTTTATAATCAATACCTTTACCATTTGGACTTAAAGAAGTAAGCATAGATGTAGGACCTGGTTTGTCCTTAGCTGTAAGAGCTTCTAACATCTGTTCAAACATAGTCATTGATCGTGTCTGTCCAGCAGTCTCGGCCTTAGCCGCCAAACTACTCTTACCTAAGGCAGTTCCTATTCCAGCAAAAGGATTCTTTGGGTCGAAGCCTCTACCAAGCATATCAAGGGCTATGGCAAATTTTTCAGGCCGTTCTTCCATAGTCTTTCCGACACCGCCTAAAGCATCCCAGGCTCTAGACCAAAAACCTCCTTGTTCAGAATTGACACCATTCATTTTGTTCCTCCTTTAGAGAAATGACGAACCCAGTCCAAGCAATGCACCTACTCCTGCCCCAACAACAGGATTAGCAGGAAACATCATAGCACCCATACCAGCACCGGATAAGGCCCCTCCTATAGCTTTTTGTATCTGTGAGGCTCCGGCAACATCGGAAGTTACGGTTGTAGCTCCTTGTAGTGCGCCAAGAGCTGCTCTATCATATTCTAATACAGTAAAAGGCCATAATTTATCTTTTGCGCTCATACTATAATTAAAATCATCTGTATCTATCCTAGCTGAATAATATAGTTTCATTATCTCAGCATACGTCATTATAACATTTCTATTCCACTCAAGATGTGTTTTCCATCTGTCTGAAACTATAGGAATTAAACGATATTTTAATTCAGCACTGAACTTTTCTATTGCCTTAACCCTCGCATCTTCTATGAGAGATTTTCCTATTACATAAGAACTACTCATAACAGAATTTATGTCCCTCATCCCTGTCTGAAATCGTGGAAGAACATTTGCTTCAATGTCATCGTCTAATAATGCAGCTTCAGTAGAAACAAGCCTATGTACTTCTGGAGATTCTATAGTATCTTCAAATATCTGAGCATATAAAGCACAAACATCAAGCCCAGCCATGAACTTACCGTACATATCATATAAAGAAGGAAAACTACTAATTGTATAACCAGCGCCAAAAAAAGCAACTTCGATATCTATATCTTCATAATCTACATAAGGAGAATCACTAATAACAGCATCTCTGTGAGTTGCTACCAAATCTAAAAATGTACTATGATGACTTTCTATATATTTAGCATATCTTTGGGTTATTACTTGATCACCATCACCACCACTACTCTTCTTACATAACGCAATCCTGCCTTGATAGTCAAAACTATCTTCATAAAGAGTATTACCAGATTCCATATCGATAATAATTTTAGAATATATTTTCATAATTACTCCAGATCATAAACAAATAATCGGTATGTTTCTCTGCATCCTAAATAAGACATTATTTCCCATATTTTCTCATGTTTAGATGCAGATGTTATATTGTCACATTTTTCTTGTTTTCCGAATTGGATTAATAAGTCAAAATCTTCTCGCCATAAATCAAATGGGACATGTCTGAAAGAGAAGATACATCGTAAATGCAATGATTTTTTAGTAGTTATCTTATCGATTGTTATTTGTGTTATTAAAAGTGCAATGATTGTTCTATCTTCATCCAATCTAACCCAGCACTGAGTCTTATCAGAAAGAAGAAGATGCAAGAACCAATTCAGGTATACTGGTAAATCTTCGTTATCAACTTCTTCAGCCTTTGTAGCAGCAAATTTGATAATCTCCCAGTATTGCGGAATCTGTATCGATAGTAGTTTAATAATCATAAACTGTCCCTTTTGGTTTACTTAAATCCATGCTTAGTATGCGAATAGTCATTAATAAATCCGTTTATAATAAGATAGTCAATCTCAAGATACTCATAAGACAGGGCCTTTAATCTGAATCTAAACTCAACTCCATAACAGGGGATATAAGCTACTCCACTAGGGTTTACAAGGTGCCAACCAAGGGTAGTAAAAGGTCCCTTATTGGATACTCTAAAATCAACTGAAGCCTGTAGATACTCAGTCAGATCTGTTCCTACTTCTATAGAATAGACCGTTTTAAAATTTCTAGTTCCCAGGTCATAAATATCAGTGCAGATTTCAAAAGTGGGAGTCGCTATCGCAGCCGGAGCTACTGCATACAAAACTCCCCCTTGAGAACCTATTCCTGTAATATTAGTAGGACCTTTACCAAGACTATTCGACTTAGGTGAGTAGACATATCCTAAAATCCCATCACAAATATAGATAAGATCATTCTCTACATCATAGGACATTACTAGATTATTTTCCATAGAGGACAAATATTCTGAATAATCAAGTAGTTTCAATGTATCAGTTATGCTCCATAATTGTCCTTTTATATCTATAAAATACTGTGCTGACTCTGTTCCTCCTACAGCATTCTTTCCTTTTAATTCCATCTCGTAGATAGTTTGATCGCCATCTTCCAAAGGTAAAATAATGATACCGCCATCGCCGTACGTAACTATTCGTTCTCCGAGTCTCTCAATAGCATAAACTTTCTCCCACTCAAGAGGTCTTCTTTCAGCTATATTAACATTTCCCTTAATTTCAATATAGTCAAGTTCAAAATATTCATAAGCATCGGTCTTGATCCTGAATCTAAATTCACAACCATAACAAGGGAAAAACACTTTGCCCTCCTTGTCTGTTTCGTACCATGAAGATTGGATAAAATCCTCTGCCTTATCAGTTCGATAATCTATAGCTACTGATAAAACTTTTGTTGTCTCAGTCCCTATTTTAACACTGGAAATGATTTTATTTTCTCTTGTTTCCAGATCATAAATATCTGTACAGATCTCAAAAACAGGAATCACTATTGTAGCCGGAGATACCACATATAAAACTCCGTTTTGTGAGAAAATGCCTGTGATATTAATAGGACCTCTCCCCAGACTTTTATCTTTTGGGGAATAGACATATCCATAAGTTCCGTCACATATATAAACAAGGTCATTTTCAGCGTCATAGGACATTACAGGACTGCTCATAATTGAAAGATATTCTGAGTAATCAAGTTTATGTAGCGAATCGTCAAGACTAAATAATTGTCCTTCATTATCAATAAAGTAATGAACTGTATCGTTACCTGTAACAGCTTGTTTGCTTTTAAGACCTATTCTATAAATCGTATTCAGACCATAAGCATTTCCAGAAGGCGTTAATATTGAAACTCCGTTCTCGCCATAAACAACAACTTTATCCCTAAGTTTTTTAATAGCATAAATCCATCCTGCCCAATCAACACGTCTTTCACCAGCTACATTACCTCTATTTATAGTAAAATCAAGATGTCCAATATCAGACCATCTTATCAAATTGCTTTTAAGAGCCTCTGGATGAAAAGGTGGGAAAGGATCTAGGTCACCTTCCCCTTTAAGAGTTACATAAATATATATTGGATCTGCAGCAACAACAAATCCTGTATTGCCTCCAGGAAGACCTCCAAGTAGAGTTAAAGTAATAATTATAGGATCTGCACTCTTATTAAAACTCTTATTAAGCCAATCCCCTTCAAGACTGATAGTTATTTCGGGAATCGCATCTTCATATCTACAATCAAAAGTACCATCAAGAGCAGAATTTCGAGGAGCAGGCGGATATTGAGATGCAGTAAAATAGGCATCAAGAGTTAAAACAATAGGATCCGCTGATACATTAATCGCCATAACTTACCTTTAATTAAGAAGTCAATTCCTTATGAAAAATAGAAACCCATAACAGCACTAAGGGCAACTGCACCTGTCACTGCATAAAGAGATAGCATAACATTTTTAGGGACAATCAGTCCACTTTTCCACTCCCAGAGAAAAGGAACATTCAGACCATCAACCGCATCAACAATGTTACCTCCACTAAGATCAGTTATATCCACTCCACTTTCACACGTAACGATAGCTGTCTTTCCACTCCCGCCATGCCTAGAAACAGGTGTCAATACTGCATGAGTTCCGCCAACTGTTCCAGAATCACCGAGTTTGATCTGAATCCTTTCTGCTGAAGCACTCCATAATTTTAAGGATGTTACAACAATATCCATGTCAGGATCATCATTCTTAATATAAAAGAAACAATCGCCTGCTCCAGTAGGAGTTACACTAATAACAGCACTATAGGAATTTTTATGATTTCTATTTACATGAAGTCGATACGCTCGATTTAAAACATCTCCGAGACTATATCCCTCGCTGTTTACATCCATTCCTTCCATACTTCTAACGCCTCTAATAATCATCTTCTATGTCCTCCACAGTTATTTCTTCGTCTGTATTTATGGCATTATAAACATTTGCCTTTTTGAGCTCCTTTAAAATCTCAGTCAGAAGATCTCTAACTGTCATTTCATGAACGTCAAGACCCTCATCCAAGATCGTCTGAATACCATGAACCTCTAAAGGATATTGCTCTCTTGGCATTAATTACCCCCAACTTGGAAAGTAACGTTACTATTATCTGAATAACCTACGATTGATTGATTGCCAGCCATTGAAATACCAGAACGTTCCAGATTTCCGTTTGCTCTTATAATAGTATCATATTCAAGATAATCATCGTTAGATAATGTGCTGAGACCACCTTCAGTCAATGCCAGACGGATTTTTATATCTGTGTCATTACAATTGCATATTCGGACTGTGACATTGAAGGCCTGACCGCCTGGAGTCTGATAGATAAGAATATTTGCTCCAGCTTTTATATCAACAGCAGCTAATCTTCCTGAGGGCATTTAACCTCCTTCGTTCATAATATGAACAAAGCATGTTTAAGCTATTCTGACTTCTATGTTGGAGATTGTGGCAACTCCGCCATCAGCCTGAGTCTGGTCACCACCAAAGTCAATATAGCCCACAAGTGGTTTGTCAGCATGCGTGTCATCGTAAAGGATAGCGCCCGGAGACGGCCCTATATTTCCGCCACTGGCTGTCCAGGTCGTATTGTTCCAGGTGATTTCCGTCCTATCATCTACATCATCTTCAATTACAGATACACCGCCAAGTGTATTTCCCCCTGCTGTGTAGCCGTTAGCAGTCCCAAGTTCACTTCCAGACACATTTGCATAACCATGGTGAGTGTCTTTATCGAACCCAAAGCCACTTTGCATAAGAATAATCTTAAATACATCATTTGCAAAGTCGATTGCTTTTGTAGCTAAAAGGTACTTAATCTTGTTTGAAGCACATGTCTCTCCCATTTTGTTTCTCCTTATACAATCCTAATCGCCATAGTATGTTCAGTTCCACAGACTACAAATTCCCAAGTATCTTCGCCTCTGTCAGGTACAGATTGCGATATTGAACCAAATTCATTTCTATTCGTTGCGTCACCGCTTGTACCTATTGCAAGCTGACCTTTCCTATTTCTTCCAGTGCTTTGAAGCTTTAAATTACTATAAAGAGCTAAAGAATGTTGAGAACCTCCGCTAAACTGTGGAAGACCATTAAAACCATTGTATTTCCAACCTTCTGATATTTTAGTAAAAACATTTCTATTAGTATTATCTGCCAAACCTAACTGACCATAATAATTATATCCGGTTCCATATAGTGATCCGCCTGTCTTCACTGCTAAAGTAAAATCAGCTCCGCACTCTGCATATTCCCAATCAGAATCAGAACCAACCTGTGTCCATATATTTCTATAAGTAGTATCACCCTGCCCTAACTGTCCTTTATGATTTCTTCCTGTTGTCCAGAGTGTTCCGTCAGACCTGACGGCAGCAGCATGTCAAGCTCCGATGGAAACTTGCTTCCATCCAGTTCCTATCGCCTGCGTAAAAGTATTTCTATTAACTTCATCCCCAAGACCTAATTGGCCTGCGCTTGAACCGCTATTACGACCAACAACCCACAATGTACCGTCGTTCTTAATTGCCATAGTAGCATAACTACCAGCAGCCAGAAATATCCAGTCAGAACTTATTTGAGTAAACACATTTCTCTTAGTATTATCACCTAAGCCAAGCTGGCCATAATAATTATGCCCAGTACCCCAAAGAATACCATCTTTTCCAAGTCCTACTGTATGCCAAATTCCACAAGCAACTTGTTGCCAAGAAGCAGACGATATTTGGATAAAACCATATACTATTTCACTTTTGTTATCTCCGAGTCCTAATTGACTATAAACATTTCTTCCGGTTCCCCATAAAGAATCATCGTCTTTAATAGCCACCGTATGATCTTGCCAACTATCAACAGCTAACCATGTATCTTCATTACATAAAGTTAATTGAGTTACTATACCATGATAGCCAATTCCCATCTGACCTTTGAAAGAATATCCAACCGCCCATAAAGTTCCATTACTTTTTAAAGCAATCCGATGCCACCATCCACCACTGGTCAAAGACCAAAATTCATCTACTTTTTGGAGAGTTGTTATATTTTTATCATAACTTCCTATGCCTAATTTACCGTAGTTATTAGAGCCAGTTGCCCAAATTTCGCCATTTGTCTTAGTAACATATGTTGAATCAACTCCACATTCCACAGAAGCCCAATCGCTGTCAGAACCAATCTGTGTAAATAAATCTACGCTGGCAGTAGCGCCAAGTCCTATCTGGCCTACATTATTGAGTCCGGTTCCCCATAATGTTCCGTCTGTTTTTATAGCAACTGTATAATATGTACCACAACCAACTTTACTCCAACCAGCTCCAACCAAGGTAAATACAGTCTTGTGATCATAAGCAGGAAATCCTAATTCACCGTACGGATTATAACCAGTAGTATAAAGACTTCCATCATCTTTAATGATTGCTGAATGAAGTTCTCCACAGGCCGCTACTGCATGATCAGTATCCGAGCCAATTTGAGTAAATGTAGTTACATTTCCAACTGCCCCCATACCAAGCTGGCCAAGAGAATTATCGCCAGATCCCCAGAGAGTTCCAGTCGTTTTAATAATCAGTACATGGCCATATCCGCAGGCAATACTCTCAAAGTTCGATATAGAAACCTGCGTAAATGTTGTTCTTTGTGTAGTATCTCCAAGCCCTAACTGACCACTACTATTGGCGCCTGTTGCCCACACAGTACCATTTGTTTTAATAGCGAAGGTAAAATATGCACCACAGACAACTTGATCCCAATCAGAATCAGAACCCACTTGAGTAAGCTCATATCTCGTCGTTGTATCTCCAAGTCCGAGTTGACCATTGGAATTATATCCAGTAGCCCAAAGTGTACCATCACTTTTAATAGCCATTGAATGAAGAAGACCTGCCGATATATCTGACCATGTTTCCGCAGATATCAAAAGATAATAAATAGAACCAATTGGAATATCGTCTATTCCTAACTGATTATATTCATTATCTCCTGCTCCATAGAGATTGCCATATAAAGATGGAGGTGCGTAACCTTTTGGCCAATAACCACACCAAGGATTATGAACTGGAGTCACAAGAGGGCCTGGAAAGTCCATATCCCATACGGGATTACCGGCATTGCTGATAAGATTGCCTTCGTTATAATGAGGCTTATCTGGCTGCGGTATAAACGGCCAAGGTCCTGCCCCTTTATATTTATCAATCCAAGTCATAGTGCGTATCCTACATTGGGTGCTCCGATAATAACCTGTCCGTTAAAATTACAAGCAGACATACACGTAGGCAAATCTGTGGTTTCAGTATAAATCTTATCTTCAGATCTTCTTATCACCGCTACCTTCTCATTACTCATATAAACGTAATCAAAGAAATCAACGGCTGTCCAGGTTGACCCTGCTGCAACTGTTAATTTAAGAACGAGAGATCCACCTATCCATTCATATATTTTCGTTTCTCCACATATAATAATGACATTTGTGAATACGAATATTTGAGGATAGGGAAAGCCATCTGTAATAGCAGTGGTAGCTAATCGAGTTATTTCATCAAGAACTTGGAGAACTCCATCCTTACCCACTGCTCCCAAAGATTTGATAAGATAACCGCTATTTCGGGGTACTCTTTTTGAGGGTCGAAGACCCCTAACCAAAGAATCAGCATCTATAGAAAATGAAAACTTACCGCCTCGTGTTGTCTGCATTAGAGTTCTCCATGAGGTTTATCTGAAGGTGCATCTAATTTCTCAAAACTCCTATTTGGCTTTTTAGACACATTATTCATATCCAAAGTTCCTAATGTCTTTATTCGTCGTTTGATCTCCGGTACAGCTTCCCTCAAAATATCTTCATATTTCATTAAAGGATTTCTACCTTCAACCAACTCAATAACTGATGATACAGCCTCTCTTTGTTTGTTAAACTCTGGATACTTTGTATAAAACTCTCTATTGAGTTTATGCAAAACTGCCTGATTTACCATTAGTGAGCCTACCGCCTCAGGAAGTAAGAGAAGAGCCTTCTCAACTGCCTTATCTATAATTTCTTGTTTTTCTTTTTCAGTTATCATATCAACCTTATCCTTCAATCTGAGAAATATTTGAGACGACCTCTGCAACAACGTCCTTATCAAGTCCTAGAAGATCGTCATTGATAGCCCTCATCCATCCTTCTGCTCCACTAGGATTCTTACAGAAGACATCATTTTGATAGAGAGCAGCCTTAACAAGAGTCTCAGGCCAGTTAATAGTCCAATAACTCTCACTACCGTCAGCAGTTAAAGCATCTGAATAAAAAAGACCTTGAACCTCAACCACTATCGACTCATCCGGAGGTCCTAAGATCAAAATCCCCCGTAAATCATCACTATCAGCTAAAACATAGTTGAAGAAAGTTCCTAGACTCATCTGATCAGTCATATCAGTTGATCGAAGTCTGGCAGGACAATAATAAAGAGGTGTACCTTGATCAGTTGTACTAATAGTTGCAGAGAACTCTTGGTAGAGCCAAGGAAGATCCTTCTTTTCTAACTCTGACCGACCTTCACTATTATTAATCCAGACTTCTCGAATAGCACGACAACCGCTGAAGGTTAGATACCAACTACCAGAGGTCAGTTCCTTAAAGATAGTATTATTAGACTTAGGAGTATCTCTCAGTCTATCAAGAAAGTTTTGGCCGGCTTGAATAAAAAAATCTGCCCCATTATCAACCCAGCCAGTATCATCTATAACAAGATCATAACGACCTGAATGTCTTACAAACTGTTCTCGTACCTCAACCAACGTCATAATCAAACTCCATTCGGGAATTGAACAAAGGAGAGCCGAAGCTCTCCAATGCTCAGGTTAATAATTGCTCCTCACCATTAAGGAGTACCGTTGTCAGAACCAAAACCACTTAGGAAGCCTGTCTTTGCATAGTGATGAAATTCAAGACCTGCCTCAGTCAGATATTCCTCATCGGTTCCGTCAATTCTATTCCGACCTGTGTTCTGTTTGTCCGGATCGTTATAGAAAGTGGTATCGTCGATATAGCGATAGTTGAGATCTTTAGGCTCAAAGACCACCATACAATTACGGTTCGTTACCTCATAACTGAACAATGGATGAATCTTAATATGAAGGTCTCCAAAAGGAGTAGTCCATGTCTTAACCTTGATCCCATAGTCAGTTGTAGTTGATTTAAACTCGTAATTACCGTATTCCTTGATCAGTTTATTGATTGCAAGAACAACTCCTGAACCGGCGAAGGCCAGACGATCTTCGGCACCATAACGGAAAAGTGCCTCGAGTTGAATATCCAGCCACTCCTCACCACCTGATAGCCAGGAGGTATCAGTAAAATCTGTATCAGTAGTGAAATCAGAAACATTACCGCTGTTGTCAATTACCGATCTTACAAGACCTGCAGTTGTTCTCTCCTGCTTACCGTTATCTCCGATATTCTCGGTTCGAATCCCCCATAAGAAGGCCTTTTCCATCTCACATGAGTGAAGTTCAAGACACTCTCGTTTGGCTTCCTTATATTGATCACCAGTTCGAAGTTTGGTCTTTCGAGCTGTCCGGGTGATACTCAGAGGGGTTCGGAAGATCTGAGTGTAGTTATAATGCTTGGTCGGATCATAGGCAATCGCTGATGGCATTGTACCACCCTCAGGATTGATATTACCTATAACCAGAATCCTATCACAATCAGCGATACCGGTTGTCGTTGGATCTGCCTCCAAAAGCTTAACAGCAATATAACTTGAGGAACCGTTGAGAACAACATTGGTAATCTTCCCATTAGTATCATCAAGAAAGTTAACTGTATTACGAAGCAGAACCTGATGGCCTGCACGAAACTCCTTACAAGCCGCTTCAGTTGCGATGTTACAGTAGAGGATATCTCCGGCCGCTCCCCCTGTGGTATACTCAGTAGTCGAGAGATCTGCTGTTTTCCATACACTGACAACCGTAGCTGCCTGTGAAGCTAGACTCTTAGTCCACCAATTAAACTCAGGATCATCTGTTAATTCCTCCTTCATCATAGAAAGTATTGCAGTTAATGGGGCATCTCCATTTGGATAGAGTTGCAAGACTTTCTGTCTCCAGTTTTTGGGCCGTTGATCGGTTACCCAATCTCCATTGCCTCTCATACCTAAAAAGGCCATAATATTTCTCCTTTGTTATAGGAAAACTTCGAAAAGCCTCCCGTTAGATTTATATTTAAGCAGCAGTTACGGATGCTCCTGCTTCAATTGGTCTATATCTCAGTTTCCAAGTAATCTCACCGGCAAAAGTCGCACCGGCCACCGTTAACTTAATTGTACCCGTATTGACGATGAAAGGAGTAACCTGTCCTTTCAGACCTGCATTATTACCTTCAACTAATGCATCTCCTGGATTACCTGTAGTTCCGTAAAGAGTTCCTACAGCATCAGCATCGCAGAGCAGAAGTGCTGCAAGATCAGTAGTACCATGTTTCAAAATATGATCTTGATCTGCTCCTATCTGTACAGTAACCTCCCCAGTTAGTGAGATTATTTCAACTAATCCCGTTGATACGGTAAAAAGATTTGTATCACCAGCACCAGATATAGCACCTGTCGCCTTTGTCACCAAAGTACCAATCTCAGTCTGTATCTGTCCCTTCATCGTCGTTGACATACCCCCAAGATCACTCAGTCCAGCACCTGCAGTTCCTATGTCGTCGGTCTGGCCTTCAATGATGTCAAGAGCTGCCTTGATATTATCGTCCAAAGCTACTCCATCATGAGGGCCTGTAAAATCTCCTAACAGATCAACCAAAGATGTACTAACTGGTAACTGTTTACCGAGAGTTGTTCCGCCTGAGGCAATAAACGAAGCTAACGAAGCTGCTACTGGATCAGTTGCAATAGTAACTCCATCAAGTTTCAGTGTCTGAACTGCATCGGCAATTGCCGCTGTCACAAGTTGTTTGATGTAAGCCATTATCAAATCGGCATCTGTCACTGCACCTGCAGCAGCTGCTGTATCAAGAGCACCAATTACACCATCTCGAGCAATACCCTCTGTAACAGCCTGTTTGGTATAGGCCATCACAGATTCCACTTCGGAGACAGCCCCCGAGGCGGCTGAGTCGGTCTTTCTTCCCACAACGTCTCTCATAAAAGCATCAGTAGCCGCATCCTTTGTAGGTACATCGTGAAGACCGTCTATAATATCAATCTTACCTTCAATACCACCAGCAAGAGATGTTCCAAGAGGCTCACCAGAGCCTCCATCGGCAGAATATCCTCTACAATCAGGTCCCCAGTTAATATCAGAATTATCTGAGAGATATCCAGTTCCGGATGCTATACGGCAGTTGACGTTTATAGCAAAACCATCACAATCTGCATCCAACTTCATACAAGCTACAGGACCTGGAGCCAGATTATTCAGATAGATATCTTCGAATCGAACATTCAAGCACTCATCCGTTATGTTCTCAATATTACTGGAATCAAAATCTCCACGAATGTCAATGTTCCTAAGAACAAGATCATCGACACCATTTAGTTGGATGTTAGACTCCTTTTGAGTACCGGTAGTAGACTCAAAATACTTCCAGCCATCAATGGTAAGACCTTTTGCAGCAGCAACAGCTACTATACAATCTGTAGCAGCCTTAGCAGCAGCATCATAATACTCACCGTTGATTATAGTAAAGTTAGCCTTATTGACATCAATAGGTCCAGTCAAGGCGTCAATAGCTGATTCAAATCTTGGATTGACCAAAGTAATATTATCAGCATCAACATCCATATCAGCATCTACATCTGTACCAAAAGTTATCTTTGCCTGATCATCACCGTTACCTAAGAAGATAATCGTAATACCTTCAACATCAAGATCAAGGCCAGCAACTGCAACAACTGCCTCAACATGACCTGCATGTACCCAGATCACATCAGCATTATTAGCGGCACACTTACCAACAGCATAGTCGATAGTGGCAAAAGGTTTATCCTTCCTCATACCATATCCACTTGCATCAAAAGCATTAGTATGATTAGAATCTACATGAAAATGACTACCTGCTAGTCTAGTTACAACATTTCGGGCATTTACAACACCTTCAAAGTTCCAATCATTAGCTCCATCAGGGCCTGTAATACTGACTCCGGCCCTGCGTAAAATTCCTTTCCAACTCATAATAAACCTCCTACTATTTAAAGTTCAAATACTCGGTCAAAGACCGACTAGGGGCTATGCTACACCATCCATGACAACTAGCCATGAGGCACCATTTGAGTATATAATTGCGTAATCACCGTCTGCATTAAAAGGCCCGACGGGACTTGTCACTATCAGCGCTGCAGTTTCCTTCTCAAAGAAAGAGATATCGCCTCCAGCAAGACCAGTCGGAGCTACAAGATAATAAAACTTTCCAACTGCCTCAGCCACTGAGGGAAGTGTTACAATACCGGCCGCATCAGCGGCCGCAGAGATCACACTCAGGACAATATCACTTACCTTCATCTGATATGTCGGGGCTGCCACCGTCAGCGCAACGTGTCGGGGAAGTCCTTCCAAATCTAACTGTGTATCTTTATCAGAACCCATTACTCTATTCATAATCTTCCTCCTTAATTAAAGTTCATCAATCTCTGCCTGCAGAGATGATTTTCGTTGTTTTAGGTTAGACTTCGAACCTCCTTTGGATTTAGCAAAAGCTGCATCCTCTGCAGAGGTTATATCTTCATCAACTGTTACCTTTTGAACAGACATTCCAAGAGTCTCCCGAGTTTTTATAGCTGCCTCAGTAAAGATCTTTTCAATCTCCCACTCAGGATTATTCTTTCGAAGCTGCTGAGCGCAGGCCTTAACAACCTGTTTCACATTGACAAGATCCTTATTGTCCTCATAGAAAGTATCTGCCATCTTCTTGAAATATGTCTGCTGCTGAACCTGAGATGTTACAACTTGAGGAAGACTCCGAAGAATCTGCTCAGCTGTCTGTTGCCGGACTCTTATCTCAACAGCATGAAGAATCTTATTGAGAACAGCAGAATCAGAAGCAACATCGTCCATATCGATATCTTTGACAAAGTCATAAATTGAGTCCTCAGCAGGTTTAACCTCACCCTTCTCCGGAGGTTTTTCCTCCTCATCCTCTTTCTCCTCAGACTTAGACTCAATATCAGACTCGATCGGACCACTGAGACGATTGATCTCTGCCAAGAGTTTATCTACTTGAGAAACTTCTTCCTTAACATCTTTTTCTTCTTTAGATTCGTCAGGCTTCTCTCCTTTATCCTCTGCCAATGTTTTCTTGTCTTCCTCCTCTTCAGAAGTTTTAGTATCTTCTTCCTTATTCTTCTCATCATCAAGGCCCTCCTCAGACTCATCAACTGATTTCTTATCATCACCAACAGTTTCATCCTTTTCCTCTCCTTCATCAACTGTTTTAGAGTCTTCCTCGGTAGAGGCCTCCAGAGGTTTATCATCACCGGTAAAATCAAGATCTGCAATCTCCTCAATCAGAGCCTTATTTCCCTCTGTAGTTCCATCTTCTGTTCTAACATCTTCAGCCATTGTTTCGCCTCCTTTATTTTTTGCTTACTTTCCTTTTTCTCTTCTCAAACTTGGCATTAGTCAAAAGAATATCTGGAAAGTTTAAGAGATTTCTTACGGCCTCGGCATTTCCTCCTAATCGATCAAGAGTTCTTGTAGACAATTCTCCATCCAAATTTTCTAACATCAGATGAATATCATCTAGCCAGAGTCTCATCTCCGCCTGCATATCTTTCCATATAGAAGAAAATCTCACAAAGTCTTCTACTTGACTAAGAGTCGAAGCAGGCTTATAATCTTCTTCCCATTCTTTTTTCATTTATTAACCTCCCAAAATCTGATCTATCGGCAACATATTTCCTTTTCCAGCCTGTCCCTCAGCCTCTTCATCCGTCTGCAGTTTCACTCGTACAAATTCGTCAACATTCTTAGCACCACTATTACGAGCAATATGCTTAAAAATTCTCACAATATCGAAAGTCTGCTGAAGCTCAGGTTGACTAGCCAAAGTCTCGAACATATTTATCCAAACTCCAGAGGTGTTACTTCCTGGAACAGAACCATCTCTTACCTTTACATCATAATCGATGAGAATGTCGAAGGGAGAAGCCTTTATATGAGTGGTACCCCCAAATTCCTTCATTAAAGTCTCTTGCCATCGACCAGTAGTTGTAAGTGAGAGTTCCTTTGACATAAACTGCTGAGTATGATGAGCAAACATATATCCAACATCTTGCATTGCCTGAACACCTATTAGACGAGCAATTCTTTCCAGTCTTGTATAGCCCCCCTGACGGGTACCCTCAAATTCTCCTTTAGTCAGTCTCTCAGGACCTCCTTGTCTCAGACTCCCCATCGTCCAAGAGTCAGTTGCTGCAATCTTATCCATAGCATTCTGAATTATCGAGGCATCTGCAACATGTCCACGGGTAACATCTGAAACAGCTAATTGCATAACAGAGTCTTTCACACCTCTTCCCCATGCAGGCCTACGAAGTCTTACAATCCCTCCAGGTCTAGGATCTTTAAGATCAGGTACGTTAATGAGGTAAGGATCAACAATAAGAGTATCATTAATAACTTTTCTTACATTTGCTATATGAGCATTGAACATCCAGTCAAGAGTATGCTGCAATCCATAAAGGGTCTCTAGACGAGATACTGGAGTAGAACTATACCCATCAAAGTCCGGAGCAGAAATAGCTATAGGAAACATATCATGAGCCAGACCAATAGATCTGGCCTCAAGAACTATTGCGTCAGCTCCAAGAACAAAGTACCATTTCTCAGGATACTCACCAACTCCAAGTTCCCACTCTTTTGGAATCAGTTTCATATACATTCTGATAACATCATAGGGATTAGTAGCATTATTATTAAAAGGAACTCGAGCTCCTCCACTCTTTTTATCTCTTCCAGACTGCTCAGCAGAGTAAATACTAGTTTGCTTTCCGGTTATCTGCTTCAAATATTTTACATTAAAAATCTTTCCATCAGAATGTTCTTCATCAGAAAGAAGATCATAATAATTAGTATGATCTATCCACCCAAAGAACTCACCTTTCTGAATATCTGCAATTGAAATATTAGGATCAGGTAAACACAAATAAGGATCTATATTAGACAGAGCATTCCCCTCAAAAATAATACCATTCCTCATAGTCTTCCGATGAGTATCAGGAGCAAACCAATGAGGGATAGTCTCCTTTACAATCTTCTTTCCCTGCGTCTTCCTCCATTCTGGAGCAACAACTCCAAAACCATAAGAGAGAGAATCCCTAAACATTGTATGAAGATTGAGAATTATCTTAAATCTATTACAATGAATATCGATTATCTTCTCAAGCATTATGGCACCAATAGTATCCTCAGGTGAGACTCCCTCATATCTGAAAACAGGTTCTTGGAAAAATGCTGCAAGAAGATAGCCCAAAATAGTCTCTAAGATAGCATAGGAATAAGGATAGATAATAGAGATCGGCTTACGGTGATCCTTATCTATAATAGCTTCCTCAGCATCATCTGTCTCAATATAAGATGTCAATGTCTCATCAATCTTATTCCAAGAATCAAAACGATTAGACATAGGTCCTGAGGCTTCTCGAGCCTTCTTCATAACTTCAGTTTTAATTCTATTATGAAGCTTACTCCCAGGTCTAAGATCAAGATCTCCTGGATAGTCATACTTATAGTCAACTTTCCCAAGTTCTATAGCATTTCTATCCTTATTTGGATCAAGTATATGTGGCACAGATCATCCTCCCCTACACAAAATAACCATCTCTACATGGATACTCATTACTATTCCATATTTTCCATATAGTCATACTAGTAGTTTTAAATATTTTAGCAACATACTCACAAGAATGCTTATATCTCTTAGGACATATAGATCTGATGATCTTTAGTTTTCTAATTCGTCGAATATCCATTGCATAAAACTTTGCTGAAGAGAAGATTCCTTTCCCTATAACTTCCTTGGTCATTCTCTTTTGCCCTCTCTTGTAAGCATCATTCATATTATCTGTATTGGTACCTAAATATAAATGATTAGGATTTACACAAGAAGAATTGTCGCATTTGTGGAGTACGAATATTCTCTGTCCTATTTCATTATAGAGTGGAATCTTTCCATATTTTATAAGATAAGCCATTCTACTAGACCGAACTGATCTATTCATAAAGTAAAACACTCCATATCCTTGAAGATCTCTACCTCCCTTCCACAGCCAACATTCATCATCCGAACAAATATCTATTTTACTCGTAAAACGTCTTAGAACAGAAATATCTATTAACTTCGGATCTAAAATATGAGGCACAGACTATTCTCCTTATCACATCTTCGTTCATAATTCGAACGAAGGGATTATTCATCTTCAGATTTCTTAAAATAAAAAACGCCCGCCATTGAGGCCATACCCATAACAGCACCAATAAGAGTCTCTTGAACCTCTTTTAAGCAAAACATTCCAATACATATTGCTATTAATGGAACAAGAAATGCCACCGATCTTGTAACAACCCTGATTAATTCATGTTTACCGTTTTCCATAATTATTTCTCCGTCGCCCTTTCTTTATTAATAATTTAATCGGCAACAATATAATTGCAATTGCAAACGCAAGCCAGGCCACCCAGCCAAAATGTCTGATTATCGGTGGATACATTAATTTTTACCTTCCAGACGAACGTCCAACAACTCAAAAACATGTTCAATGCGATTGCAAATAGTTATCTGGTCTGACCCTGCAAACAAAAGACCGCAAAGCTTACTATCCTCTGTTAAAATTGCTGAACCTGAATCGCCTCCAGTGCTCATAGGCCCACTCATTATTTGATCTGTAAATTGGGCTATCTTCCCCTCGCCATATTGGATATTTGCTGTTACGTTAATTTGGGTAATTTCACCTTGAGTTAATCCGGTTGTGCGTCCAGATTTTTGAATCTTCATTCCCAATATAGCTGATTTGACTCCTTCGATTTTCCCTATTTCCATGATTTCATCACTGATATCTTCATCGTTCAAGGGCTGAGCAATTGCTGCATCAACCAAGTTGCTTTCTGCTTGCTTAACAGCTTGCAGACGAGTATTGCTTCTAATTACATATAAAACGCCGTTAATAATTCTTATAAATAGTCCAGTGATGGGGCACTCAGACGGAATTCCAGAAAAGTTAATTGGCACAAAATCTTTTAAATCAGCAATATGGTCTTCTGGAAACTTGCCAGAGTCATGGGAGCCTGGCTGAAGTATAGAATCACCAATTTTGGCTTCGTTAGAGCAAGCTAAGACGTGATTATTTGATAACATATATCTAATACTATCCTTTTTTACAACACATCCCAAAGTGCCCGCGCTGATCAAAACATGTCCCACCGAAACACCTCCGGGAGCCGGCCTATGACGATTAGTATGCAGAGCTTTGATTACCCCTACCTCAATGACATCTGTTTTAACACCCTTAATCTCACGAGGAATTAAATCTTTTTTCGATATTTCTTCTATGGGAAGTTTTTTTCTTACTGAACAAATAATCGCCAATTCGCATGTCTGTTTTCCGTTTTTTACTTTGTACCCGATTCCTACAGCCTCTATATGTTTTTTTAAGAGTTTTTTTCGATTTTTAATTAGAGCTTTTTGTACTTTAATGAATAAGACCATGTTTGATTTTCCCTTATTATGTCTTTATTGTATTCGGATGCACTTGAAGATGCAAATGGACGCCTCTACCTACATCATGAATTATACAGCACTCCATTGTTGGCCTTTCTGGATCATACGTCCATTTTGAATTTACATATTCTTGAATTTCTCTTAACTTCGCTGCTGAATAAATCCAACTTCGAATATCTATCCCTCGACAAGGATTAGTTGAATGAACACCTTTCCCTTCTCTCCAACCTTCTGTTACAACAATTTCAGAGGCAATGGAGTAAATATCTAGCACAATTTCTATCAATAAAGGATGATAGTTCTTAGATAACAATGCTTTTAAAACAGATGTGTTTTTTATAAGTATCATTCTTTTATCTTCTTCCCTATCTCTGCATAAAACCAGGTTATTTCCCGCCCCAAACAGGCAAGATCATACTGTATTACGTCCAGAGTCTTATCTTTACATAGCCCAGGATTATAATCTGCCAAACTATCAGCAATCTTTTGAAGTTCTTCTACAAGATTATTTGCTTGTTCAGCTATTCTTTTCATTTTGCCTCCAACAAATGATCAAATAATTTTTCTTCGACTTTAGTCAAATCTTCTCTCATCGGTTTTAGTTTAGTACAGATTTTCTTATCCACCTGATCAAAATCAGGGCGCTTTGTAATTTCTTCCACGGTATAAACAATATGATTATTCAACTCTTTTCCATGAGAATTAATCTTTGCATACAAAGCCCCGATTGCCACAACTACTATACCATTGCTGATTATAGACACAATCTCAATCATGATTAGTTTCTTTGTTCAATCTTTTTGCTGTATCCGGCATGGGTTTAGTCCTTTTTAATCCCAGTAAAATATTCAAGCTCAATAAATCGAAGTGTATCGAAACAGAATAAAGGAATAAAGCCAGTAGGGCATCTCTTCGTTGCTATAACTCCACAACCACTACTTTTTAGCCACCACCATTCATTATTAATTAATTTCTGCGCTTCAACATGCCCTAAGGTATGGCCACATTTCAAAGGAGCTCTCCCTTGACAAATCCTGGTTTGACCTCTTGCCATTAACACTCTATTAGTTGCGTCGGTTGTACAATCAGAATAAAACTGATGAATACCACAGCCAATCCCTGTTAGTACCCAGATTGCAATAACAGTGCAGATTACTGATATGTAGAGATATTGTTTCATAATTTTTTAATCTTGCTTTCTGTTATTTCTGGCTTTTTACCGTCCTTAAAATGCTTAACCTTCTTTTCTGATTTCAGTTTTCCTTTGCCATCATAGACCTGCAAAATAATAATATCCACTTCGTCAGTTTCATAGTGGCTATAACTGTCTATCCGCTTAGAAAGCAGATTCCCGTCAATATCCCTGGTCTCTTCAGTCCACCTTTTGACTCTTTTCTTTTCATCCTTTTCAACATAGGAAGTTGTTGTACCCTCATCCTCACCGCTCTTGATAGCCCGGACAAGATCAGGGCGATCTGTTATTAATTCTTTTAATGTAAGCTCTTCGATATCTTTCATGCTACCTTCCTTTCTCAAACTTACCGAACAAGACGAACGCAATACCTAGCCGGCTTCTTATAAGCGCCGCTTACGGCCCCGCTGTAGAAACTTATGCGAAACGCAAGAGTACTATCGCACGCATCTGTAGATGAACTCCAATGATAGGCGCTCACAGTTGACGGGAACGCCACAGTATCGATAGACGGACCGCAATTGCCAAGATCTATGATGCTCGACAATTCAAGGCAGTTCGGTATTCGCCAGTCATTGTATCCGCCAAGATTGTTTGTGTTTGCCTGGTCAAGGAAGTCCCAGATAAGGTCATCCTTTGTGGCGAAAGTAGTGTTTACCGGCCCTTCATTGACTAAGTCTTCAACAGTTGTAATTACGTTATTAGCAATGGCTGCAACTGTTATTTCTATGTTGTTATCCGCTGTCTCCGATAGATCAATTTTCCTTCCAACACAAAGCGCACTTACGTTAAAAGGCGTTCCTGCTGCCGCTGTTATCGTCTTTGCGCCAGCGTTAAATGTGCAGGATTCTGCCGCCAGCGTCCACTGCTCCCAGAATAGTTTACCGTCAGCTGCTGGGCCGATATCTGCAAACGGGACGTAGCGTGCCCATATCTTACCTGTACGATTATCTTTTACACAGTTATTTGAAAGATTATGGGTTTTACCATTAATAAGAATAGTAGTTGTACCACTATATTGACCAACAGTTAGCGTTGTATAACTATGCGCAATACCAAGTTCCAAATCACCATCATCGTCTGCATGATAAGAAATTGTCTGTCCAGTCTTAAGTAGCAAATAAAGACTTATAAACTCTTGAATAGGCCCACCCTGAATAGGTCCTCTTAGCATAATTATCTCCTAACAATCACCATAAAAAGGTGTTATCATCAAAGTAGCATGATCTCCAGAAGTATTACTTATATACCTAAAAGCTCTTATATTAGCAGGATTCTCAAGATATAAGGTCTGACCTATAGCCAAGGTCATTCCAAGTCCACTTTGAACGGGAGTAGACCCATAACAAAATCTTAGATCATTATCCTGTACCTGTATAAGTAAGGCCGTAATCAGTCTACCATCAGAATCCTTAAAGGCTAAAGTAGTACCGGCATCAAGATCCTGAGCAGTATCTGTAGATACCTCTGAAAAGGTATCTCCAGCCTTACCCCTCATCTCTAAAATATTCATAATAAACTTCTCCTTCCTTTGTTCATTTTCCGAACGAACTATGCCACCCTCTGATAATCTAACGGCTTATCATAAGAAAGTCCAAGGAACTCATCTTCACTCGGATCACTATAAGTTGGGTCAAAATAGAAAGAAAAATCATCCAAAAGCTTAACAATATAAGCAACTGCATCCATTATATCCCAAAGTTTAGATCGAGGAAAACTAACCAGCTGTGATTCAAGTTTAGTACAACAAGTCTTATTATGATAAACATAGCCCTGACGATAATAAGGAACAAGATGGCCTATACGCTCCTCTTTACTAGCTACTGCTTTCAATTCATGATACTGAGCAAAGCAATTCTGCACTCTCATCTCATTTTCGATTGGTTGAGATATAAACTGATGCAGAGAGGTCACTTCAACAGCCAAAATCATAGCCTTCAAACGGGCAATCATTTGAAAGGCTTCCTTATACATCTGATCTGGATACAACTTCGCTGATATAACATCCCTGATCAAAATTCGCTTAGAAGATCTGTCTATTCCTATCCCAACAATCGCTGTATCAGCATTGTGAAGTTGTGGCTCCTTAGCAGGATCAATAATAACTACATTTAAAAGATTTTCTGTTTCAATTTTCTCAATTTTCTTATTATCATTATTATCAGGATAGAGTGTAAGCTGCTTAATCCCCTCAGTATAATAATGAAAGAACTCAGTTTTGAAAGAGGCAGTCTCAGTAGCAACTGGAATATTCCTCATCTCACGATAGAAGATATCAAGAATCCCCTTCTTCTTATGCTCCTCAACTTCTTTCTTTATCTCCTCAGTAGTCATAAATAGAGGAGCATATGTATTATAATCATCATCACAAACACTCTGGATAAGAGAGTGCCAATCATCTGCATCAAGAAGATCTTGCAAAAGAGCATCCTCATGTTTGAGAGTATCTATATAGACAAACTGATAATCACTATCATAACGAGATACACACTTCAGAACATCTGAATAGAACCATTCCTTATTCTTCTTTCTTATCTTCTCATTTGTTATTTCTGACTTGTCTTCAAGATCGTCAATGAGAATAAGATCAGGACGATGTCCGTGGTAGAGAAGACCACGAATCTGCTGTCCAGCTCCACGAGGAAGAACAAGAGTCCCGCCAGAGGTCACCCAAGCCTTTTTAGAGAACTGTTCCTCATAATCCATCTCCACTCGCTTCGTTTTGACAGAACCGAAGAATTTTCTAACTGTCTGATTACTCAGAAGCTCATGTTTGAGAGAGTCTGTCTGTATCATAGCATTGTCAGCACTGTTAGAGAGATAAATGATAAACTTTTTATCTTCAAACAAAATATGTCTACTAGCCAGACCATAAAGAACTGTTGATGTTTTACCAAGACCTCGAGGAGCAGCTATAACAACTTTCTTATACTTAGAATCAATAGCATTAAGAATCTGCCGGTGTAAGATACTGTACTCAGAATAAAAAATATCTGGAAAGAAGAACTTTCCATGAAATCCTGTACTAGCTGCACATCGAATCATTATATCTTTTACGTCAGAATCCATTAAGCTTCTTTCTCCAATATACCAATCTCAAGAGCAACATTCTCAGCATTGTCTCGAATCTCTTTAATATCATCAGCTGTCAAAATAGCATGAACTCCTCTAACATTAATATTCTTAGCAGGACTGTGGCCTCCTATTGCCATAAGACCAAAGGCGTTTCGAGACTTAAGATTGTCAGAGATCTCATCATCTTCTATTGTTTCATCTAAATACTTAATACACTTCGGAAGAGTCAGTTGAATTTGTCTTGCAATATCAACAGTTCCTGCATCTCTAGCACCCGCAAGAATAGCGACCTGTTCTTTAACTGGAGGAGCATTCCTAACAGCACAAACAAACTCCTTCGTGATATTCAAGATCTTAGCTATCTCAGTATTTCTATAACCAAGCAGTACCATCCTAGCAACCTCATGATGGCGCTCGTTCATCTCTCGTACTATCTGAGTCTTTCTTACAACACCAGGAAGAAGCTTTCTTCTCTCCTCAGGATCTCGCTCAAACTCCGGCCATCCAGATCTAGCAAGTCTTCCCTGTTGTCCTCTCTTATCTAAAATCATAAAACCACCATAACATATCTGGAATCCAGATGCAAGGATTATTTTGAGAGACGGTTTTACAGAGAGTGTTCAGTCTATGAACACGGAATCTAACCCTAACAGTTATTATACCTTTCATTCCTCCTATCCACCTCCTATCCACCTCCAACCTTGTTCGCACCTTCGGTGCTCACGAGCCGTGCTGTGCTCTGCAAGAAATCTTCTAATCCTCACAGATCTCAGGTCAGTAACAAAGCGGAAATAAATCTTAAGCCTTATCAGGTCGATGAGCAGCATCACCTCACAAGCCTCAATAATCTCAACCAAAAGGTGCTAACTGACAGAGCCTGACCTTCTACCTAAGTCTCCGATAGGCAGAGTCTGAGATCTCAATATCAGCTCTGGGCTTTCTTCGTTCGGGCCTTGAACAGAGTGGGTGATTGAGTGGTTAAGGCCTTGACAGGTCTCTCTCTTATCATCATTAGCTACAACATGGTTGCATTTGGTGACAGTGAGAGTTGGACACATTTTGTTTTAGAGGCTTCTCCCCCATGATTTTTTGTATTATCCCCCTTTTGCTTTGGCATAGCTGGTTTGTGTATTATTTGACAAATCTTAGTATTAATGTTATAATGTTTTCAACATTTGATAATAGTTCATTGACAATTTGAGAGTGCTCGGCACCGGTATAGAAGCAACGCCCGGACACAGGTAAGGCTGTGATGGAGTGAAAGTATATACTGGCTGACACTGGAAAAGGCCGACGATTGCAGGCATATTCAGGCCTTGCTCGAAAGGGGTAAGGACTATGAGTAAAGACGCATACATAAAGGACGGACGGGTATATAATGTAAGTATATCGGAGTACTTTAACGTCAGATTGAGTGATGATGAGAACCCATCAATCTGCCCTAATATAACCTTAGATGATATGCCCATCAGCATTATGAAAAAGCTGGTACATGAGTCATTGAAGGTCCGAGGACGTCCAGCTATGAAAAAGATGGATGTGGAAACACTTAGAAAGACCTACAAAGGTGATATCTCCTGGCGGGTGTTATTCAGCAAGGAAGGTGCTGAGATCCATCGATCACAAATTACCATGTCGGATAGCGAACTTGACAGTGAGATTGTACGGTTGAACGCCTTGAGATCACAGCCGAAGGATGACTCTGACAAATCGGTTGACGAGGCTGAAGATGAGACTGAGTTGTCATAACTAACAATCTGAGCAAGGTCTGAGTATGTCTGTAATCATTGAAAATAACCATGAAGGGAGGTGAGAACTATGCAAATAATACAAATCTTGAATGATATGGCTTCTAACATTGTTAGAGATTGTGAGGATAAGCATCTCACTAAGGAAGCCGTATTAGACCGTCTTATGCATCTGTGTTACGTACTCGATGTCAGTCCTTATGATTATATAGAATAGTCCTATGCTTCGTTCACAATCCGAACGGAGTTATGGTTGTAATTTGTAATCATTGTAATATTGTAACCACTGTAGGCTATGTAACCATTGTAATCAGGGGGGGCCTGTCCGTCATGTATCAGAACGAAGCTATGTAACCATAGTTCTAATGGAAGGATAGATGGGTAGTAGTTCTTCTCTAAAAAAAATTTTAACTACTCTCCTTCTCTCATTTCCTCATCTATTTAGCCTACTTATCCTACCTTCGTTCGGGACATTGATGACAAGGGCTATATGGATTACAGTGACTACAATGGTTACATGGGTGACAATATTACAATATTACAATGTTACAATGTTACATTTGCTACAAATTACAAGGATACAAGTGCAGAGGTCATTAGATGTTGACACTGATGATTGGATGTGATATAATCCATATTATGATAAGGGTGATAATAAACTATGAAAGCGAGGTGATTACTATGAAAATGAATCTTAGAATCATTAATGAGGTACCAGAGCTCGTACATCCTAAGATAACTTTTAAGTTCTGGAGTCGGGGTGTGGTTATTACTAACTCTAAGACATACAGACAGGTGGAGCATGCCGTGACAGCGGCCAAAAGATTAGCTCACAACCTGAGCGTGGATGTGGCGTCGGTTATTTACTGTGAGCCATCAAATAACTTTGAACAGCCTCTAACATAAACAGAAGGATTAGACAATGACAACTGATAATGAACTATGTACATTTGTAGCATCTGTCAGAGTTGATATGCGTATGATAGCCTCTATTGGAGAGTTTATGCTCAGCCGAGGAGTGTTTGTAGGCAGCACTGGCAAGATTGCAAGTGAGGCAGTAAAGATCTTATCAAACACAACTCAGAAAGAGTTTCCAGTTAGGTCTCATAGTGAGGCCATTATAAAATTGAGAAAGATGGGATATGGAGATTGTCTTGAGAAAGGAACAAGATACTATGACGCTCTATACGGTCAGGTTGATTTAGAACAGCAAGTAGAGAATATTAAGGATAACATTGACACTGAAGTAAAAAAGCAAGTTACGGAGTATAACAAAGAACATTCATACGCAGCTCCAGCGGACATATCAGGTGTAGAGAGTATACTTGCGCCGGCCGAAGATGAGTCAGAACCTAAACAGCTCAAGATCAGAACTTCTGCTGATGAGACAAAAGACATTAAGAAGCTCCGAACAGCTATGGCTATTCCCGACGAAGCACCACTGAAGGTTCTCGGAGAGAGCAAACATCTTAATCAGCCGCAGTTAGACCTACCATGATAGCTATAATTGCATCTTCGTTTATGGATTGAACAAAGGAAGGACATTCTGCATTTCACATCTTGGTTGTTCTTTGGTTGACACTTTTAGATAGATGTGGTATAATAATGATAATAATGAGAATTTAAGTAGACAATGAATCTTACTAACGCTAAAAAACAGTTTATTCGAGAACATCCTCTAGGAAGCCTAACAGTTTCTGAGCTAAGAAAAAGGCTGAGAGCGAGGATATCCTTATTTATGGAGACAAGACACAGATACTCCAGTGCTTTAATCAAAGCAGGCAAATGACAAAGTTGTTTAGAACAAATAATGAAAGGTGGTGATAGAAATGATTAGAAGTAGACCTCAGATTACCGTGGCAGAAGTTATTAGATTCTTGAGTAAACTTCCGAATGATCTTCTAGTCTTTTGCTCAGTTAGTGAAGTAAATATAGATGAGCCTGAGGAAACTCAGGAGTTCATACTAGACGATGAAAAAAGAGCTTGTGTGGCTATGGAGACAGATAAGAAGTCCTTAACATTCGGATACATAGATTTAACATAAGGAAACTACTAGAATGAAAGGAAGAATATTAGAATTTGTCTTATCAACACTGGTAATTAATGTTGTAGCTATCATTACTGCAGTTCTGATTACTACCAAAGTAGGGAAGTATATAGAAGGACTATTTGAGACTATGACAGATGTACTGACAAATGTTAATACCTTTTTGTAGATCAACTTTGAGAAGGGAGGTCCTAATGCTACCAAAAACAGCAAGAAGGTTTTTAACTCGAAACGGGTACAAGTTGGCAATTCATTCTATCAACAAGACAGGCAAAGCAATGCTAAAAAGAGCCGAGATTGCAAGGAAGGTTCTTAGAAAGGAGGAAAATAAGAATGAGAAACGAAAAAGAACTTGAAATTATTTTCTGTAAGTGGTGTGGGCAAGATACATCCATGCTTGGAATAGGGATATGCGACAGTTGCTGGGAACTAGAAACAAAAATAGAGAGAGATTTGGAGATAGCTGAGAGAATTATACTATCTATCAAAGCTCATAAATGCAAGAAAACAGAAAAAGAAATTGAAAAGGCCGCTCTCATTATCTCACAAAGAGTGATGGATGAGTGGTATGGAAGTGAGGAATTTCCGGAGGATTGTCAGCTGTTTGAAGAGATCCTCTGCGGACTGCTGCAGGATAATCCTGAAGAATGTGAAAGATTGATAGGAACAGCTTTTTGTGAAGAGGAGGAGGTGAAAGATGATTAGAGGAAGAAAAGAAATAGAACTTCAGATCAAAGATGCAAAGAGGCAACTGGACAGGGTGATTGAGGGGGCGTTGGATCGTGAGAAAGCGGATGAGGAGACAATAAAGATGATTAATAATGAGGTTGCTGAACTTCGCTCCGAGATCTGTTTTGAGGATACCTTTGAGGGAAAGATCGAAGATATTGAACAAAAGTCATTTGAGATAATTAAGGTCGTTCTCAAGAAACTGTCAGATATTACCGGAAAGAATTATCCGATACAGCCATCTCTTTCTGAGAGGAAAATCTTATGAAATTCTGCAAATACAGATTCACCGAAGGCCCTTTACGAGGACTGACCTGCGATGCTCCTCTTATAGCTACCTGTAATAGATCAAAGTCTTCTGAATTAATCGAGTTTAAGGGGCGAGAATGGACTAAGAAAAAGCCTCAAAAGATGGCAATGTATCCAACTGCAGAGGAGCAAAGTGATTTGTGTTTTTGGCACCAAAGAAAAGATATTAGGGATAAGGTTGGAAGGGAGACAGAGATATGATCTTAGAAAAAAATGTTAGTATGATCTTTCCGAGTTTGGAGCTCGGTAGAAAGATTGCTTCAGAAGACTTCAGAACACAGTGTCAGGTCCTTGAAGGTTTTGCCACTAAACAGCTTCTCGACTGTATCGGTCATAGCCAGCCTATTATAAGTCTTGTAGCACTACTACCTACGAATACTGTAATATGGTTTACTAGAGTTTATCAGGAGATGCTGAGTCAAGGAAAGATATCGAAGAAGTTAGATATAGAAGTAAATGAGATGGCAACAGCAGATA
>JAGMCL010000016.1 GCA_023129165.1 Caldifarciminota bacterium
TTGTTCTACTTTTCATTTATATCTCCTTCTCAAGTTCACGTAGCAATGCTCTGTTGTAAAATCTGTATATACTATCTATATATTCTGCTAAGAGTGTTAGATTTAGCTTACGAGCCATATACAAGGCGACTGCTGGACTTCGTGATAGACCTGCATCGCAACACACGTATATCGTTTCGTACTCATCAGCGTTGCTTATTAGGCTGTCTATGACCATCTTATGATATTTCGATACGATTGGTGCATCTGTATCAGCAATATTTAAGATGTTAAAGTTTCCATAGCCAAAGTTGTAATAGTTTGGTCTTGTAGTTATGAATAGTATTGCTGACCTAAATGTATTCATTAGTCCTTTTATTTGCAGCAGCTTATCTATTGGCATTATTTTTATTTCCATATTTGACTGGTGGGAATCGAACCCACTTATTTCTTCAGCTTAAGAATACTTCAAACTCCTTATGTTCAGTCAGGTTCAACCTAGCACACCCATTTTAGTGCCATCACTCCTCATAGGGAGAAGGGTATATTCGACCTACGTTTTCTCACAAGGGTCTCGAAACCTTGGGAAACATAGGGTTGCACACCTGTAACTTTTTTTGATAAAGTGGAAGTTACAAACCACTACTGGAGATGGGGGAATCGAGCCTCCTTATATTTTTGTCCATTTCTCCAACATGGTATAGTACTTACCAAGAAAATATTTCATAGTGACTTTTACACATCCAGATTCTGAAAAATCATATCCAACATATGTCTTTCCAAATATTCTAGCTAAGATGAACATCAATTCCATTTCACACCACCTACTTCAATCCAAGGAACACTTATCAATTCAGGTACTACTTTACCACCATGTCCGTATCTTCCGTACTCTCCGAATAGTTCTCCGTGGTCAGATGTTATGACAACTTTGAATCCAAACATTGCAGCTTGATTGACAACGTATTCAACATCTTCCCTTGCGCTTTCAAGATTTCGCATGTATGCTTCTTTGATTTCTTTGTCCGTGTAGTACTTACTGTAGGTACTTTCCGTTCTCGGTTTAAGTTTGCGTATGAACTTTACCTTATTCAATAAGAGTTGTTGTCGCATTGGTATTATTTTGCTGAGTGTTGTGAAAAAAGAATTATGTTTTGTATCACCAAATATGTATGGTGAGTGTGGCTGCATGAAGTGAACGACAAGCTTTTTACCAGTCTTAAGAGCATTTAAGTATCCAATGGTATACATTTTCATAGCTGATGATTCAATTCTTCCTGTTTTTTTATTGAATGCTCTATCCCAACAATCTTTAACTTCAAAGTGGTCTCCACCAACGAATGATTTCTCATTAGCCTTTACACCTTTGCTATTCACAAATGGATTTCCAGATAGGTATATAATATTGTCATACTTTTTTGTCCATGTCTTTTTGAGCCATTCTGGTGTGGCTGTTGCATCTGAATCAACTCTGATAACTTCCTTATATTTAAATATATTACAGAAAGCATCGCATCTGCATGCATCAAGGATGATAAG